>DATHNU010000122.1:0-6883 GCA_035485695.1 Reyranella sp.
GCGACATCGAGGGCAATCACCGCCTCGTCCTCGATCACCAGCACGCGTACCGCGGCGACACGTTGCAGTTCGCGGCGTGCTTCCTCGAGGCTGCGCTCGGCGGCATCGGTTTCGATGCCGAGAATGCGCGCGGCGTCGGAAACCGTGAAGCCCTCGAGCACGGTTAGCAGCAGTACCTGGCGCTGCAGCGGCGCCATGTCGGTGAGGGATTCCTTCAGGCGCCCGCTCACGCTGTCCTCACCGGCGCCTTCCTCGAGATTGCCGAACGGCTGGCGCAGGCGATGGAACAAGGTGAAGACGCCAAGCTTTGTGTCCTCGATATTGGTGATCAGCTCGGGCTGGGCCATGACGACTTCAGCGCAGAGCCGGACCCACTCATCGCCGCGCTTTTGCGAGCCAGTAACAGCGCGCGCATAGCGGCGCAGAAACGGCAACGTCCGCGTTATCGCCTCGGACATCTTGTTGGTGGCTGGACTATCTGCCACGACACTCTCCCTCGTCTCTCGCGTGCCCCGTCACGACCGGCCGGCGGCCGGCCCGCTCCTACCGCTCGGGTTCGCCGTCGTAATATACAGAATTACCATCGTCCTGCGGGGACAATCCGTGAAGATGTCTCCGCACGGACGATGTCATCGAGCTTGCGCGCCGCTTAACGTTCCGGCGCGGTGACTGCACCGATCGTCGCGCCGGCGGCGCCGCCGATGACCGCTCCGGCAATCGGGTTGCCCACGGTCGAGCCGATCACTGCGCCCGAACCCGCACCGATCGCGCCGCCCGTCAGGGCGCGGTCGATCGGCCGGTCGCCGCAGGCAGCGGTCAGCAGCGCCAGACCGGCAACGACCGCCGTAACTTTCAGCGATTGGTTGATCATTTTATCTCCATGCTTTCCTATTGGGGCCGGCGCCGCTAGTGCAGCCAACCCAATGCCCACATCAACAGAAGTACCGGGATCGGCACTCCCAGGAGCCACAGCACCGCCGCGCGTCCCATCAATCGTCCTCCGCAAGAAACTCGGACTGACAACGCAGCATGACGTGGATGGTTCCCTGTGGGCATCTACATGCGGTTGACCCAGGTTTTGACCTGACGTTCCGCCTCGTCCTTGGCGACGCCGTAGCGTTCCTGAATGCGGCCCACGAGCTGGTCCTGCTTGCCGTTGATGACGGTCATGTCGTCCTCGGTCAGCTTTCCCCACTGCTCCTTCACCTTGCCGGTTAGCTGCTTCCAATTGCCCTCGATGCGATCCCAATTCATGGCTCGCTCCTCTCTTTTGCAGGTGTGGTTCCACGCGATGGGCGAGCAACGCGCGGCTTGCGCGCTCGGTTGCCGCGCTAGAATCCCTTTGCGCCGGGCCGATCTATTGCCCACATAGAAGCGCGAACGTCCGAAATTCACTGCGTCGCGGGAGCCTTCCACTCGATGATTAAGGACGACATCGTGGGGTTGCTTCCGGACCTTCGCGCCTTTTCGCGCTTCCTTTGCCGCGAGCGCGAGGCCGCCGACGATCTCGTCCAGAACACCATTCTCTCGGCGCTCGACAAGCAGGCCCAGTTCACACCGGGCACGAATCTCAAGGGCTGGCTGTTCACCATCATGCGCAACCGCTTCTACTCCGACCTGCGCACCGCCCGCCGCCGCCCGTCATCGATCGACGACGAGGCCGCACCGCCGCTGGCCGCGGTCGACAATCCGGAGGCCACGCTCGCCTTGAAGGAATTGTCGTCGGCGCTATGGCAGCTCAGCCCGCAATCGCGCGAGGCGCTCGTCCTGGTGGGCGCCGGCGGCTTCTCCTACGAAGAAGCGGCCGCCCTCTGCGGCTGCTCGGTGGGCACCCTGAAAGCCCGGGTATCGCGGGCGCGCAAGCAGCTCTCCGAACGGCTAAGCTAGAAAATCTCATGATTTCAGTACGTTAACGAGTGTCGCAGAAGCAATGTAACCTTTCGATCGGTTTGGCATTAGTCCGATAATTGCTTTTCCTGTCGGGAGACATTCATGGCCATCGAAACGAGCAACGACGTTGACGATTTCCACGAGCAGCTGAAGGCAATCCTTCCGCGTCTGCGGATCTATGCCCTGTCGCTGACGCGCGATCGCGACGCGGCGGATGACCTGGTCCATGACACGGTAATCAAGGCGCTCACCGGACGGCGCAGCTTCCAGCCGGGCACCAACCTGGCGGCGTGGCTGTTCCGCATTCAGCGCAACGAGTTCATCTCCGGCCTGCGCCGCCAGCGGCCGAGCGTGCCGGTCGATACGGCGATTGCCGAATCGCTGTCGCACCCGGCGCATCAGGACAGCGGCCTGATCATGCGCGAATTCGTGACGGCCTTCGCCAAGCTGGTACCGACGCAGCGCGAGGCGCTGCTTTTGGCTGTGCTCGAGGGCTTGCCCTACGAAGTCATCGCCGCCCATACCGGCGTCTCGGTGGGCACGGTGAAGAGCCGCATCTCGCGCGCTCGCGATACGCTTGAGCGCCTGCTGCTGGAGGGCGAGAGCCGTCCGCAACCGACTGGCGTGGAGCCCCAGGCCGAGCGCGATCTGTCGGACGAAGCCGGTGAGGCGCCCGCGGCCGGGCGCTAACCACTTTTTCAAACCTCGCGTAAAGATATGGTATAGTTATGGATAGTCCCTGGGGGAGAGATCAATGGCTCAGGCGCGAGCCCGAGGAGTGGCCCTCATTCCCGGGAAAGTACGGCATGGCCAGTGACGACAAGCCGCGCAGTGGCCGGGGTGGCGATATGCCCCGGCCGCGGGCGAAGGCGTCGACCGAGCGTCCATTCGACATGTGGCTGCAGAAGCAGCTGCACGCCATGTACGACGAGATCGCCGGCGAGCCGCTGCCCAGCGACCTTCTCGGCCTGATCGACAGCGACGCCGCCAAGACGGGCGAGCAGAAAAAGAGCGAGCCCAGCAAGGACAAGAAGTAGGCGCGCGGAACTTTCGCGGTCGCCCGGCCGTTGACCGGGCTCACCCAACGGAGGCTCCCACCATGCTCGCCAGCGAAGACAAGAAGAAGGCGCTGACCAGCCCCAGCAGCGTGTTCAAGCATCCCGCCGACGTCGTTGCCTGTGGGGATCTCAGCAAGGCCGAGAAGACCGCCATCCTCAAGCAATGGGAACTCGATGCGCGGCTGCTCCAGGTCGCCACTGAAGAAGGCATGAGCGAGGGCGAGCACAGCCTGTTCACCGACGTCAAGAAGGCCCAGAGCAAGCTCCATGTCGACGTTCTAGAAGAGGACGGCGCGCCGACCAAAGTCGGACCGTAAGCTGTGCCAGAATTCCGGACATAAGAATGGCGGCGGCCTTTCGGCCGCCGCCACCCTTATCCGCCGTTCACCGGTCAGCCCGGCCAGTGCGCGGCGAATTCGTTCGATACACAGCGATCGCGGGGGATGCCGTAGGCCATGCGAACCGCCTGCGAGTCCGTCATCGCCGGCGCATCGGTGGTGATGCGCGCCTCGCCGCGTGACTGGTCGGCGCTCGATGCCATCACCATCAGTTGCTTCATCTTGTTCAGGCCTCCCGCAGTAGTTTCTCGCTGCGTTAGGGACCAACGGTCTTTGCTGTTTCCGGTTCCGCCCGTTCGCTATACAGGCCCACCATCAAAGGGGGAGAACCGGGCATGAAGCTTTTCGACCTTTCTGGCCGCGTCGCGGTCATCACCGGTGGCAACGGCGGCATCGGCCTCGGCATGGCGCTGGGCATGGCCGAAGCGGGTGCCACGATCGTCGTGGCAGGCCGCGATGCCGCCAAGAACCAGGCGGCGGTCAAGCAGATCCAGAGCGCCGGCGCCAAGGCGAGCGCGATTCCGGTCGATGTGCTGAAGGAGGACTCGTGCCGGGGGCTGGTGGCCGACACGGTGAAGGCGCACGGCCGGCTCGACATCCTGGTCAACAATGCCGGCATGAGCATCCGCAAGCAGCCCGAGCAATACACGCTGGCGGAATGGCACACGGTGATGGACAGCAACCTGACCAGCGCCTTCCTGTGCAGCCATGCCGCCTATTCCGAGATGAAGAAAGGCGGCGCGGGCAAGATCATCAATATTGGCTCGATGATGTCGATCTTCGGCGCCCCCTTCGCCACTGCCTATGCCGCGAGCAAGGGCGGCATGGTGCAGATGACCAAGTCGATGGCCACTGCATGGGCCAAGGACAACATCCAGGTGAACGCCATCCTGCCGGGCTGGATCGACACCGCGCTGACCCGCCGGGCGCGCGAGCAGATCACCGGTCTGCACGAGTCGGTGCTGAAGCGCACCCCGGCGGCCCGCTGGGGTGTGCCCGACGACTTTGCCGGCATCGCGGTCTTCCTGGCCGCCGCGGCATCCGATTTCGTGACCGGCGCCGCCATCACGGTCGATGGCGGCTACTCGGTCCAGGGTTAGCGCCAGGCTTAGGGCGACGTCACCGCACAGGCCGCGCGGTTGACGAAGAGGTCGACCTTGGGGCCGTAGATCGTCAGGCCGACGCGAATGCCGGGGCCGACTTTCGGCAGCAGTGCGTTCGTCTCCTCGACCGGGTTGCCGGAGTTGGTGAAGCGGCAGTTGATCACCGGCACCACGACATTGGCGCTGTTGTTGTCGAGGTAGAGGACAACCTGCCAACGCTTGCCGGGGACCGCCCGGAGCGTGGCGTCGCCGAGATTGACGATGGGGACGGTCGGCCCGGCCGTGATCGGTACGGAATCCAACGGCACCACGCTCGGTCGTTGCACGACGACGCCCCGGACATAGACGGCCTGGCCGCGCGGATCGAAGGCGAGGTCGGCCGGCGTCGGCGGACCGCTTTGCAGGCCGACATTGAGCGGCGTCCAGATCTGGCCCGTCTTGGGGTCGCGAAATTCGGGAACGCCGGGCGTCGACGGCATGTCGACCTTGCTGCGCGGCGCTTGGGCGTGCGCCGTCCCCGCCATCGCCAATCCGACGATGCACGCCAAGATACTGAACGCACCGTTTCGGTATTGCCGCATGGCCATCCCTCCTCGTCTAGGCGCCACCGCTTGATTGCGGGAAGAAATTCGGATTGCGCCGCAATTCGGCGCTGCGTGCTTCCACCGGCAGGGCTCTGATCTGCATGAAGTACGATAGCTGCCGCTGGGCGCTCTGTTCGTCAAGATCCTTGCGACTGATCTGCAGGCAGCTCTCGAGATCGCCGTTCATGGCGTAGGCGAGAGCCAGGTTCTGGCGCACCCGGCCATCGGCGGCGCGGCTGGCCGCCAGCGGCGCGAGTTGCGCGATCGCCTCCTGCGCCTGCCCCGAGATCGCCAGCGACAGGCCGTAGTTGCTGCGCAGCGGGATGTACTCCGGCGCCAGCTCGATGCCCTGGCGGTACTTCGCCTGGGCTTCGGCATGCCGGCCCATCATGTCGAGCACCACGCCATAGGCGTTGAGCGTACGGTAGTCACGGCCGTCGGCCAGCAGCGCCGCCTCGAGCTGCTGCTCGGCCAGGGTGGGTTGGCCCATCGAGATCAGCGCCAAGGCAAGGCCCCGCCGCGCGGTCTGATCGCTGGCCTTCTTGTCGAGCACGTCGCGGAACAGGGCGGCCGCCTCGGAGCTCATGCCGACCGTCAGATAGGCCTGGCCAAGCCCGAGCTTGGCCTCGACACCATTGGGCCGCGCCTCCAGGGCGCGGCCATAGAGCGGGATCGCCGTATCGAAGTCGCCGGATTTTCGCGCCTCGTCGGCTTGCTTGACCGAAGAATCGTAGGCGTCGCCTTTGGAATCGGTCCAGATGTCGGTGCCGCAGGCGCCCACGACGAGGGCCAAGCCCGCACTCAAGATCGGCGCCAGCTTCATTCCAACCCCAAATGCCGGTCCCGCTCATGCGGGATCTGTCGGCCGCGAAGGATATCAAAATCTTGGGGTCAATCGCAACTAAAGTCACAATAATTGGGGATAGTTGCTTGAAATCGCGGAATAAACGCTCCTCAGGTAAGGGCAAATGTCGACATGATGGCCGGCGCCAGAAGCACGGTGATGAGGGTCGGCAGGATGAATACCATGAGGGGCACGGTCATGAGCGCCGGCATGCGCGCACCCTTCTCCTCGGCCTTGGAGGCCCGCGTCTGGCGGAACTCCTGGCTCAGGATTCGCAGCGAATTGGCAAGCGGCGTGCCGTATTTTTCTGTCTGGCGGAGCGCGTTCACCAGGGCTGCGATGGCCGGTGACTCCGAACGTTCGTTCATGTTCTCCAGGGCCTGCTGGCGATCCGGCAGATAGGTGAGCTCGATGGCGGTCATCTCGAACTCGGCGGAAAGCTCGGGCATCGGGTCGCGCATTTCCTTGGCCACGCGGCGGAAGGCGGCGTCGATGCTGAGGCCGGCCTCGACGCAGATCGTCAGCAGGTCGAGGCCCTCCGGCAGCACCAGCGTCAGGATCTCCCGCCGTTTGGTGGCAACGTTCTTGATGTAGAGGTCGGGCATCATGAAGCCCGCGAGCACGGACCCCATGCAGATCGGCAGGATCATGTTCTCCGGCACGTCGATCAGGCTCGCGGTCGAGGTCAGCAGGATCATCAGAAAGCCCAGCGCCAGCGGCAGGGCGAGCTTGATGAAGATGTAGACGACGGCGGCGTCGCGCGACACGAAGCCGGCCCGGCGCAGCTTGCGCGTCGTCTGGTCGGCCGCCGCGCCGCGCAGCAGGTTGAGGCGATCGGCGAGGACGCGCATGAAGCCGAGCGACGTCGTCTTGGGAGACGGCTTGGCCAGCCCCGCCTGCTCGCTGCGCGTCTTCATGCGACGCGTGTGCAATGCCCCCAGCCGCCCCTCGATCGGCGGCTGCACGACGAACGCCGACCACAACGCCCAGAACGTCACGAACGCGGCGGCGGCGGCGACGGCCGCGAAGATCTGTTCGGGGTCAGCGGGGTCCATCGCAGTCGTCA
>DATHNU010000123.1:0-4991 GCA_035485695.1 Reyranella sp.
TTCGAGACCGGGATTGCCCATCTCGCGGGCACGCACATGATCGCCGCCACGCCCAATATTTCGTTGGGCTGCGAATTCTACCAGGCCAAGTATTTCCTCGAGCGCGACCTCCTGGCCAAGCCGTTCCCCATCGAGAACGGCCGCGTGATCGTGCCCAGAACGGCCGGGCTCGGCGTCGAGGTCGACGAGAGCCGCGTGAAACATTATGCGGTGGAGACGCTCAAGTAGCATCAGAGTCCCTCTCCGCCGCGCAGCGGGGGAGAGGGCGGGGCCCATTGCGAAGCAATGGGAGGGTGAGGTGGTGCTTGCCAAGGACGGCATGTTTCTCGTGCAGGCATCGCAGCCCACCTCACCCTCCCCGCGCAAGCGCGGGTCCCCTCCCTCTCCCCCCGCGATGACGCGGGCGGAGAGGGCGCTCTGCTCGACGAGAGCAAGGTTGGCTCGCATCTTGCGTCCTTTTTGGGCGTCGCTTGACGGGCGCGAAGCGCGGCACCTAGACTCCGGCCGCGTTCCCCCTCCTCGAGCGCTTTGGGAGCTTTTAACCGGCGAAGACCGGCTACGGACAAGACAAGTCAACGGCTGAGAGGAGATGGGAAATGGGGATCCGCCGTCGTCAGGTCGCTTCCGCGACCGCTATCGCTGCTGCCGCCACCGCTGTCGTCGCCGCGTCCGCGCCGGCGCGCGCGCAGCCCAAGACCGAGTCGACCTGGGAGCTGATCAAGCGCACCGGCAAGGTGCGCATGGGCATCTTCGACTATCCGCCGTACTTCCTGCGCGACAAGGCAAGCGGCGAATGGGTCGGCGCCATGGTCGAGATGGCCAAGGACATCGCCAAGGAGCTCGACGTCAAGCTCGAGATGGTCGAGGTCGGCGGCTTCGCCGAGTCGGTGTTGTCGCTGCAGTCCAACAAGGTCGACATGAACTTTGGCCTGCAGGCGACGCCCAAGCGCGCCACCGCCATCGACTTCGCCGGGCCGACCTACTGGATCGAATGGGTGACGGTGAACAATCCCAAGTTCCACGGCAAGGTCTGGGCCGACTACAACTCGCCCGACGTCAAGGTCGCGGTCATGACGGGCACGTCGGACTCGCTGCTGCTGAGCAAGATGGCGCCCAAGGTCACCAAGGTCGAGATGCAGGACATCGCGCAGGTGGCGCTCGCGGTGTCGTCGGGCCGTGCCGACGCCTTCACGACCACGGTGCTGGCCAGCATGGTCATGAAGCTCAAGAATCCCGGCCTCGGCGAGTTCGTCAATCCGACGCCGCGGGTTGCGCTGCCCGGCTACATCGGGTTGCGGCTGGAGGACGATGCACGCTGGCAGAAGTTCCTCAACCGCTGGTCCGAGTGGAACGTCATGCTGGGCTACAACGAGGCTCGTATGAAGGCATCGCTCAAGACCCTGGGCATCGACGAGATTCCGTCCACGGTCTCGTTCTCACCCTGATGTCCCAATCCGTCACCGTGATCGGCGCCGGCATCGTCGGCGTCTGTTGCGCGCTCCATCTGCAACGCGAAGGCTTCGAGGTCCGGCTCATCGAAAAGGGCGAGCCGGGGCGGGCGGCGTCGTTCGGCAATTCCGGCAGCTTCGGCATCGCCTCCTGCGTGCCCTTCGGCATGCCCGGCGTGCTGAAGAAGGTGCCGCGCATGCTGTTCGATCCGGATTCGCCGCTGAAGCTGCGCTGGAGTCACGTTCCCCGGGCGTTGCCCTGGTTCCTGCGCTTCATCGAGGCGTCGCGGCCGTCGCGCGTGGAAGCCATCGTGGCCGCGCGCAACAGCCTGCTGCTGCACACCCATGCGGGTTATGCGCCGCTGATCGAAGGCGCCGATGCCGGCCAATGGGTGAGCGACCAGGGCCTGATGATGACCTTCGAGAGCGAGGCCGTGTTCGAGGGCGCCGCCTACGCGCTCGATCTCAGGCGCCGGCACGGCGTGCACATGGACATCCTTGACGGCAACGAGGCGCGGCAGATGGAGCCGGCGCTGTCGTCCAAGGTCATCAAGGCGGTGTCGCTGCCCGACGTGCACCGCACGGTCGATCCGTTTCGCCTCACCTCGGCGCTGGCCGCCGATTTCGTGCGCCGCGGCGGCGAGATTCTGAACGCCGAGGTGCGCGGCTTCGAGATCGGCAGCGCCGGGCCGACCGCGATCGTGACCGACCGCGGTCCGCTGCCGGTCGAGATCGTGGTGATCGCGGCCGGGGTCTGGTCGCGTCCCCTGGCCGCCCAGCTCGGCACGCAGGTGCCGCTCGAGGCCGAGCGCGGCTATCACGTGATGTTCGCCAATCCGGGCTTCGCGCTGCAGCGCGCGCTGGTCTCGGCCGATCGCAACGTGTCGCTCGCCCACATGGTCGAGGGCATCCGCGCCACCGGCATCGCCGAGTTCGCCGCCCCCGACGCGCCGCCCGACATGGCCAATGCCCGCCTGGTGCAGCGCCAGGCCCAGGCGCTGGTCCCGGGCCTCACGGGCGAGCCCGCCTCGCAGTGGATGGGGCCGCGTCCGTCGCATCCCGATTCCAAGCCGGTGATCGGCCGCTCGCCGCGCCATGCCAACGTCTTCTTCGCCTTCGGCCACGATCACCTGGGGCTGACGATGGCCGGCATCACCGGCAAGCTCATAGCCGAGCTGGCGACCGGCAAGCCGACGAGCGTCGATCTCTCGCCATTCCGCCCCGACCGCTTCTGACGGGATCGCGCGATGGGCTACAAATGGGATTTCAGCGGCGTCTATTCCTACCTCAACCTGTGGATCAAGGGGCTGGGCGTCACGCTCGCCTACTCGGTCGGCACGGTGCTGGGTGGCCTGATCATCGGCGTGGTCTGCGGCATGCTGCTGCTCTATCGCCGCAAGTGGGTGACGCTGCCGATCCACTATTACGTCGAGATCTTTCGCTGCACGCCGCTCCTGGTGCAGATCGTCTGGTTCTACTACGCGCTGCCCATCGTGCTCGACGTCGCGCTGCCGGCCTGGCTGGCGGCGGGCCTCGGCCTCACGCTCTACATGGGCGCGTTCTCGACCGAGATCGTGCGCGGCGGCATCATCTCGATCGACAAGGGCCAGTGGCAGGCGGCGCGCGCGCTCGGCATGACCAACGGCGAGATGATGCGCCACATCATCCTGCCGCAGGCGACCAAGCGCATGGTGCCGCCGTTCGTCAATCAGTCGATCACCCAGCTCAAGAACACGTCGCTGCTCTATGTCGTGGCCGTGCCCGACCTCATGTACACTGGCTCGATCGTGGTCTCCGACACGTTCCGTCCGCTCGAGGTCTATACCAGCGTGGCGGTGATGTACTTCGCCATCCTCTATCCCCTCACCCTGTGGGGCAGCCGGCTGGAGGCGCGCGTTGACCGGTGACGTGATGGTGCGTGTCGACGGGCTGCGCAAGAGCTATGGCACGGTCGAGGCGGTGCGCGGCGTGTCGCTCGACGTGCGTCGCGGCCAGGTCGTTGTGCTGATCGGCCCGTCGGGCTGCGGCAAGTCGACCTTCCTGCGCTGCCTCAACCTCCTGGAGACGCCGTCGGCCGGCACCTTGCAGGTCGGCGACCGCACCATCGATTTCGGCGCCCATCATGCGACGAAGGGCCATTCGATGCCGCACGGCCGCACGCTGGCGCGCTTCCGCGCCCGCATCGGTATGGTGTTCCAGCAGTTCGATCTCTTCCCGCACATGACGGTGCTGCAGAACGTCATGTCGGGGCCGGTGATCGTGAAGAAGATGGGGCAACGCGAGGCCGAGGCGATCGCCCGCGATCTCCTGGCCAAGGTCGGGCTGGCCGCCTTCACCGCGCGCTATCCGCGCGAGCTGTCGGGCGGCCAGCAGCAGCGCGTCGCCATCGCCCGCGCCATGGCGATGTCTCCGGAGGTCATGCTGTTCGACGAGGTGACGTCGGCGCTCGATCCCGAGCTGGTGGGCGAGGTGCTGGACGTCATGAAGCAGCTCGCCATCGAGGGCACGACCATGATCGTCGTCACCCACGAGATGGCCTTCGCCCGCGACGTCGCCGACTGGGTGGTCGTCATGGATGCCGGCCAGGTGGTCGAGCAGGGCGTCGCCGAGGAAGTCTTGCTGCAGCCCAGGAATCCGCGTACGGCGTCGTTCCTGTCGCGCTTCCACAGCACCATCGGCGAGCGCAAACCGCTGCCATCCTGAGCGACGCGAAGGCATGTCCTGAGCGAAGCCGAAGGGATCTCGTGCCCATGGCAGCGGCGATGAGATCCTTCGCTGCGCTCAGGATGACAAGAGAGGGGAGAGGAAATGTTTCCGTCGAAAGAGAATGTGACGATCTGCTTTGCGCACGCCGCCTACCAGATGCAGGCCCGTTTCGAATTGCGACAAACGGGCATCAAGAATTTCCAGGCCTGGGCCTACGACGACCTGGTGAAGCGGGTCGGCGAGGCCGATGTGGTGGTCATCTCAGGCATGTGGAAGAACGATCTCATCCCGCATGCCGGCAGGCTCAAGTTCATCCAGTCCATCTCCTCGGGCATGGACCAGTATTCCAAGGAGCAGCTCGGCGCGAAGAACGTCCGTTTGGCGAGTGCGGCCGGCGTCAACGCCCGCGCCGTGGCCGAGCATGCGATCGCGCTCATCCTGGCGGTCGCACGGCGCCTGCCGGAGGCGTGCGACAATCAGCACAAGAAGGTATGGCGCGGCATGATTGGCGATCTCGCCCAGCGCGAGGACGAGCTGGGCGGCAAGACCCTGCTGATCGTCGGCATGGGCCGGATCGGCAGCCATCTCGCCAAGCTCGCCAAGGCCTTCGACATGAAGGTTTTAGGCATCCGGCGCGATCCGGCGCAGGGCGCCAACGGCGCCGACTCCATTCACGGCATGGCCGATCTGGTGAAGCTGGTGCCGCAGGCCGACTTCGTGGCGCTCGCCTGCGCGCTCACGCCCGAGACGACCGGCCTGATGAGCGCGGCGGCCTTCGCCGCCATGAAGCCCTCGTCGGTGTTCGTCAACGTGGCGCGCGGCAAGGTGGCCGATGAG
>DATHNU010000124.1:0-7013 GCA_035485695.1 Reyranella sp.
TGCGGCAGACGTTCGACGAGACGCCGATAGCGGTCGGGCGTAATCCACTCGAAGCTGATGCGGCGTTCGGCGACCGGCCAGGCGGGCGGAAACGGCATCTGGTTGGCGCTGGCGATCCAGCCGCGCTCCGGATTGAATTCGCCCGGCATCTCGTCGAGCGGGAGAATGCCTTTCCAGGCATAGTCTCCCGACGCCGGCACCGGCATGAGGCCGTCATAGCCGACCCGGACCGGAACGCGGCCCGCGGCCTGCCAGCCGATATTGCCGTCGACATCGGCATACATGTAGTTGGTGCCCCAGACCGCGTACCTGATCGCCTTCCGGAATTCGTCCCAATTGCGCGCCAGGACCTTGGGAACGTACTCGAGGCCGATCACCGCGCCGGGCTCCAGGGACTCGGAGCGCACCACGAGCGCCCGCCGCTTCTCGCGCGTCTCGGAGATCACCGGCCCCAACGAGGTGAAGGCGAGTTCGACCTTCGCCGGCTCCTGGTCGCGGACATCGATGGTCTCGACGGTGCGCTCGATCGGCTCGGGACCATGCGGTCCCCGCCAGGTCTTGCCGTCCTCGCTCACTTCGAGAACGTAGAGATCCTGCTGGTCGATCTGAAAATCGGTTCGACCGAAGGCAATCCGATCGGTGTGCCCGAACTGCACGCCGGGCAGCCAGGCCGGTCCCGCGCCCACGAGATTGAAGCCTGGCGCCGACAAATGCGTGATCATGCGCGGACTGGGAATGCTGAACGCCAGATGCGGGTCGTTGGCCAGGATCGGCCGACCGGTCGTCGTGCGCGAGGGCGCGATGACCCAGGCGTTGCTGCCTTCGTGCGCCTCCATGTCCGGGCTGAGCTCGATCGCCCGGGCCGCGTCGCCCTTCTTCACGCGCATCGGCACGCTGGCATAGGGCAACGGCTGGGTGAGCAGATCGTAGAGGCGGAGGTCGGCGCGCTTGACGTCGCAGGGATCGAGCCCCTGGGGTACGGCAAGCGTCCAGGCCGGTTCGAGCGGCTGGAGGAGCGCATCCGCCTCGAGGACGTTCTTGCAGGCGAGCTCCGCCCGACGCACTTCCCCGCGAATGTTCGGCGACAGCACCAGACGCGCCCGCACCAGGTCTTCCGCGCGCCAGAAATCGGGGAGCATGTCGAGGGCAGCGAACTCAGGCGACAGAAGGGAGCGATCATCCCGCACTTCCTTGATGCGCGCATTGACGCCGGCGACGAAGGCGCGGGCAATGCCTTCGACCCGAGGGTCCAGCCTCTTCCACTCCTCGTCGAGCGGACCGCGATAGAGGAAGAGCCGGGCAGCCTGGTCGAAGGGAACGAAGCTCGGGCCAAACACCTCGGCAAGCCGGCCAAGCTGGCGGCGCCGGAGGATGTCGAGCTGCCACAGCCGCAACGTTGCCGCGGCGTAGCCTTGTCCAAAGAAGGCATCATTCACGCTGCCGGCGGAGATGTGCGGAATGCCCCAGTGATCGATGGCGATATCGAGCGGCGCGGCGATCCCACGGACGGTGGCCTCGCGCGTCTGCCCGCTGGCCGCGCCCCCGATCAGCATCGCCGGCAGAAGGACGATGGCGAGCAGGGCCGTCCGGAAGCGGTCCATCCTTCCCTTGGGATAGTTCAGCATGTGGTGTGGACCTGCATTTCCCGGATGAACCGTTGGAGCGGCAGGAATGCTAGCACTCCACCGGCGTTCGGCGAAACCGCCGCCCTTGGCGGTCGGGAGTCGAAGCCACTGCTCGAAGTGCGACCGCAAGTGCCGTGAAACGGGCACCGTCGAACGCGTGGTGCACGGACCCGCTCAGCAGCCGCGCGAGTCGAGCGGCAGGGTTTCGGCCACCACCAACGCCTGGTCGATGCCTTCGCGTTCGACAGAGTGAACAACGCCAAAAAACACGCTGCGAAGGACGGTCAGGCTTTCAGCTTCGCCAGCAGTTCGGCCTCGCGCTCGGGCGTGAGGCCGGCGCGGAGTTTGGCTTGGCGTTCGGCGGGCAGCGTGCGGAACCAGTCCAGGGTGTCGGCGGCCGTGAGCGGCAGCGGGCGGCAGGTGAGGCCCTCGGCGATGGCGCGGCGGTTGTCGCGGCGGTGGAAGCCGAGGGTTCTGCCCTCGCCGGGCATCCACACGGGCATGTCGCGCCAGGCCGAGACCTTGTTCGCTTTCAGGAAGTCCGTGGTTGCCCAGACCAGCCTGGGATCGACGTGGATGCCCTGCGCGATTCCCGCCAGCATCTGCTGCAGGGTGATCGGGTCGGCGGGACCGCTGGCGTTGAACACGCCGATGGTCCGCTGCTCGGCCACGCGGATGGTCCATTCGGCGAGGTCGCGGGCGTCGATGAACTGCACCGGGTCGCTCCCGTCGCCCGGCGCCAGGATCTCGCCGCCGCGGGCCAGCCGCACGGGCCAGTAGGTGAAGCGGTCAGTCGTGTCGTGCGGCCCCACGATCAGGCCCGGACGGATAATGGTGGTGGCGGCTTCGCCGTACTGGGTCAGCGCCTCCTTTTCGCTCATCGCCTTCAGGGGGCCGTAGAGCTGTGGGTCGGCGTTCAGCGACTTGGTCGTCTCAGCCATGGCGTCGCCGCCCTTGTAGTCCACGAGCGGGGCGGTCTCGTCGGCTGGTTTGTCATTGGCGGCATAGACCGAGATGGTCGAGATGAAAACGTATTGGCCGACATGGCCCTTCAGCACGCGGGCGGCATCGCGCACCCAGACCGGTAGCGTGGTCGGATTGTCGATGCAGACGTCCCAGTCACGACCTTCCAGCGACTTGAGGTCGCCGTTGCGGTCACCGAGCAGCTCCTCGACCGGGCCAGGCCACGCCTCCGTCTGGCGGCCGCGGTTGAAGATGGTGACGTGGTGCCCGCGGGCCAGCGCGTAGCGGACCTGGTGTGGGCCGATGAAACCCGTGCCGCCCAGGATCAGCAGGCGCATCGGCTTCTGGGGCCTGGTGTCGGCAACCGCCGGCAGGGCCAGGGTCAGGGCCGCAAGGCCGGAGAGCCGCACGAGGTTCCGACGACTGGTAGACATGGCGCGCATGCTCTTCCGATGGTCAAGGGGCCAAGGTCAGACAGGGAATAGGGAACGTACACGGACTGCCGTTCGCTCGCCAACGTCATTCGGGAAAGCCGCGCCGACGACTCGCTGAGGAAGACGTCGGACAGAGCGTCCACGCATTCCGCCGTCCTCGATTCATCCGGCGCGAAGCACGCTGGTATTCGGCGCCGACTCGGGACGGGTCGTTACACGAGGCGCCTCACCACCGATCGCGTGAGAAATTGCGAGTGAGGTCACCGACGTCGGATTTGCAGTCGGTGTGGCGAGCGGGCTTGGCCATGCCGCCGATCCTCTGGCGTGGGTGTCGGCAGGCATACGCCGCAACATTGCTTGAAAGTGTCAAGGAACATCGGGGTCGATGCCGCCGACTGGTCCTATGTCGCAGAAGGGCCACAACCCCGCATGACGGCCGAGCCTATAGTTGGGTTGCGGTCAGTTCTTTAGATCTTTGCGTCTCGCCCGATCGGCCAGCGCGATAGTTCGAACCGAGGGAGGCGATCCATGCCGAAGCCTGTCCCAAATACACAAACCGGATCCCTCACGGACCATCAGCGCGGCACCGACGATACGCTGATCGGCGTCGATAATGCGGTCAACACTCTTTACGGCGACGCCTTCGCCATGGACGACCACGCCCGCGGAGGCAATGACACGCTGATCGGCGGCGCCAATGCCACCAACACCCTCTATGGCGATGCCAGCATCATGGACGACCACGCCCGCGGCGGCAACGACACGCTGATCGGCGGCGCCAATGGAAGCAATGTCCTCTATGGCGACGCCTTCGAGATGCACGACCACGCCCGCGGCGGCAACGACCATCTGTTTGGCGGCGATGGGTCGGTCAACAGCCTCTATGGCGACGCCCAGATCATGGATGGCGACAGCCGCGGCGGCGACGACGTGCTGATCGGCGGCGATGGTTCTATCAACAACCTCTACGGCGACGCCTTTTCCATGTCTGGCAACGCCCACGGCGGGGACGACACGCTGATCGGCGGCACCGGAAGGGGCGGTCCGATTGCGGATATCAGCCTCTATGGCGATGCGTCGGAGATGCACGACCACGCCCACGGTGGCAACGACCATCTGAGCGGCGGCGCTGGTGCGTTCATCTTCCTCTTCGGCGACGCCGGCACCATGGATGGCGACACGCGCGGCGGCAACGACGTGCTGATCGGGGGCAATGGTTCGACCAACAACCTCTTCGGCGATGCCTCCGAGATGCACGACCACGCCCGCGGCGGCGACGACACGCTGATCGGCGGCGCCAGCCAGATCAACGTCCTCTATGGCGATGCCCGCACGATGGATGGCGACACGCGCGGCGGCAACGACACGCTGATCGCCGGCCCCGGTCTGTCGATCGCCGGCTCTGTTCCGACCAACGTCCTCATGGGCGATGCCTTCGAGCTGCACGACAACGCCCGCGGCGGCAACGACCATCTGATCGGCAGCGACAGCGGGATCAATTCCCTCCAAGGCGACGCCCGCACCATGGATGGCAACAGCCGCGGCGGCAACGACACGCTGATTGCCGGCGCTGCGCCGAGCAACGACCTCTACGGCGACGCCTTTTCCATGTCCGGCAACGCCCGCGGCGGCAATGACATACTGATAAGCGGCCCCGGCGCCGACCACATGTGGGGCGATGCCGCGATCATCAATGGCGTTGCCGCGTCGCCCACGGCTCCCACCGGGAGTGTGGTGACCGGCGCCGATACCTTCGTCTTCGCGCCCGGCAGCGGAAACGACGACATCAACGATTTTCGCCAGAGCGATCACGACAAGATCGACGTGCGCGCCTATGGCTTCCACAACATCGCCGACATGACGATCACCGCCGATGGCGGCAACACCCGGATTTCATTCGATGCCAACGATGGCGTCACCCTTGTTGGCATCGCCGATCCCCACACCCTGCACCCCTCCGACTTTCTTCTTGCTTGATCTTCTTCAGCGCACGACGGCTGCCAATTTCGTATTGGCGGCAAGGCCATCCTCTCGACACCTATCCTCTGGCGTGAGTGTCGGCCGGCATAGCCGGAACATTGCGCAGTAGTGATCGGGATCAAGACCGCCGACCGGTTTCCTGCAGGGCCTGCCGCCGTTCGACGCGCCGATCACAATCTTGACGTCAGAACGCCTTCGCCACGGTCAATCGGAAGGCAAGCGGCTCGATCGGATGAAAATGCCGATCGGCCACGCCCGCCAGCGGCTCGCCCGGCAGGCGCGACACGTAATAATAGTCGATCTGGCTCGCCGGCGTGTTCAGGAGGTTGAAGGCGTCGAGATTGAGCTTGATGCCCGAGTCGAAAACGTAGCCCACACGGGCATTGAGGGTCGTGGTGAACGAGGAATAGACGCTGCCATCGGAGATCAGCGGACGCGGGCCGAGGCTGCGCAGGCGCAGCGCACCGAACCAGCCGGTATCGCTGCCGAGCGTCACACCGCCCGAAGCGATAAAGGCCGGCGCGCCCGGGATCTGGTCGCCTTCGATCGAATAGTCGCTGAAGCGCGCGTGCGTATAGGCAAGATCGAGGTCGAAGCTCGCCCATGGCCTCGGCCGATAGGTGCTGGTCCATTCGACGCCAATGCGCCGGCTTGGCCGGCTGGGTTCGGTGGTGCCGGCGTCGCCGACGAACAGGAGCTCCGAATCGAAATCGAGGACGAACAGGGCAAGCGACGCATCGAGGCCGGGCAAAGCCCGGGTACGCACGCCGACTTCCGCGCCCCTCGAGCGCACCAGGAGCGGCACGGCGGCCAGCGGCTGACTGGGATCGGAAGGATTGACTGTGATGGTCGCGCCGCGCGCATCGTTGCTGTGATAGCCCAGCCCCGCGTTGATATAGAACTCGGTCTTGTCGAACGGCCCGAAGACGACGCCGAGCTTGGGACTGGCCAGGAAGGCCGAGGTGTAGCCGGAGTTCGCGGCGTTGTTGCTGTCGACCGACGCCATGAACAGGTCGCCGCGTACGCCCAGCGTCACGCGCATCCAGTCGGTCCAGCGCGTCATGTTGCTGGCGTAGAGCCCGATGCTCGACTCGCTCACCTGGTCGTAGCGTACGGTCGAAAGCGGTGTGCGCTGGAAGGTGTTGAACAGGCCGACCCCGATGTCGTCGTAGCGCACCTGCGTGCCCACCGTCGTTTCCGACGGGACGCCCAGCAGCTCGTGGCGCAGCAGGTGGCTGGCGTTGAAGCCCAGGATCTTGCGCTTGTCGCTTTGCTGGAACTGGTCGCCGTTGACGGGATCGTCGAGGAAATAGGTGAAGTTGTTGTACAGGTTGAGGGTCGAATAGATCGCATAGGCCTCGACTTTCGAGGCCGTGCGCGCGTCGCTCTGGCGCCAATTCATCGACAGCGAGTAACGCTGGGTATCGCCGCCGTCGGTAGGATCGACCGAGCCGTACAGGCCGAGGCTGCCGTCGGCCACGGCGCGGGCCGGGATCTGGTCGGTCGCATGCCAGGAATTGGTATAGCCGAGCGCAGTGATGGACAGGCCGTTGTCGGGCGTGCCTTCGCTGTAGCGCAGGAAGCCGTTGAACTTGCGCATGTTGTCCGGGATCTGCCACGGGCCGTTGTAGAACACGACCTCGCCCGCGCCGGTGAGCGAGCCCGATCCGAAGGGCAGCGTGCCCGCCGCCAGGCCGCGCCAGTAGCCGAAGCTGCCGCCGGTCCCCAGGACCACGCTCCTCTCCAGCCGATCGGCGTAGGCGAGCCTGAGCGATCCTGCCGAGGCGAAGTCGCCCTCCTCGGCCCAGTAGGGGCCCTTCTTCACCGTCATCTGCTCGACCAGCTCGGGGATCAGGAAGTTGATGTCGGCATAGCCCTGGCCGTGGCCGTGGGTGCGCATGTTGACCGGCATGCCGTCGAGCCAGATGGCGAGGTCGGTGCCGTGGTCGAGGTTCATGCCGCGCAGGAAATACTGGTTGGCTTTGCCTTCGCCGCTATGCTGCGTCACGGC
>DATHNU010000125.1:0-4356 GCA_035485695.1 Reyranella sp.
CTTCTGGGACATGATCAACGACACGGGCGGCATCAACGGCCGCAAGATCAAGTTCATCAGCCTCGACGACGGCTACTCGCCGCCCAAGACGGTGGAATGCATCCGCCAGCTCGTCGAGCAGGAGAAGGTGCTGTGCACCCATAATACGCTGGGCACGGCGTGCAACACCGCGATCCACAAATACATGAACCAGAAGAAGGTGCCGCAGCTCTATGTCGCCACCGGCGCCTCGAAGTGGGGCAACCCCAAGGAGTTTCCGTGGACCATGGGCTATCAGCCTGACTATCACACCGAGGCGGTGATCTATGCGAAGCACATCCTGTCGACCGTCAAGGACGCCAGGATCGCGGTGCTGATGCAGAACGACGACTACGGCAAGGACTACTGGGACGGCTTCAAGGAAGGCCTCGGGCAGGAGGTCGGCCGGGTGGTCAAGCACGTCACCTTCGAGATCACCGACCCCACGGTCGATTCGCAGGTCATCCAGCTCAAGGCGAGCGGCGCCAACGTCTTCTTCAACATCGCCACGCCCAAGTTCGCCGCCCAGGCGATGCGCAAGGCGGCCGATATCGGCTGGCAGCCCGTGCACTACGTCAACAATGTCTCGGCGAGCGTCGGCACGGTGATGAAGCCGGCCGGCTTCGACAACGTGCAGGGCATCCTCACCGCGGCCTACGCCATGGATCCCACCGATCCCACCTGGGCCGAGCATGAGGACATGAAGGCGTTCAAAACGTGGATGGCCAAGTACCATCCGACGGCACACCTGGCCGATCTCGGCAACGTCAACGGCTACACCGTGTCGTTCCTGATGGCCGAAACGCTGCGTCGCTGCGGCGACGAGTTGACGCGCGCCAACGTCATGCGGCAAGCCGCGTCGTTCCAGAAGTTCCGCGTTCCCATGATCCTGCCAGGCATCACGGTCTCGACCAGCCCGACCGACTACTACCCGATCCAGGCCGTGCAGCTCCAGCGCTTCAAGGGCCAGACATGGGAGCTGTTCGGCGAGATCATGCACGCCGAGGGGTCGTGACGGCGCCTCAAAGCAAAGGCCCTTCGGCCTCGGGATGACAGCGTTGTCGGTGCAAGGAACAGTATAATTGTCATCCCGAGCGTAGCGCGGGATCTTTCGCGACGCCGACGGCGAATGAGGGTGCCCTTGAAGAAACTGGTCAATGATCCGCGCCATGTCGTGCGCGAGATGCTGGAGGGCATTTGCGACCTCCATCCCAGTCTGGCATTGCTGGCGGATTACGACGTCGTCGTGCGGGCCGACTTGCCGTCGCCGGCGCGCCGCGCGGTTGCGGTCATCTCGGGCGGCGGCTCGGGGCACGAACCCGCCCACGCAGGCTATGTCGGTCCCGGGCTGCTCGCCGCAGCGGTCGCGGGCGATGTGTTCACCTCGCCCAGTGTCGATGCCGTGGCGGCGGGCATCCGCGCCGCCGCCGGACCGGCCGGCGCGGTGCTGGTGGTCAAGAACTACACCGGCGACCGGCTGAACTTCGGCCTTGCTGGAGAACTGGTGCGCGCTGAAGGCATTCCGGTGGAGATCGTCGTCGTAGCCGACGACGTGGCACTTCACAATACGGTGGCGCGCGACCGCCGCCGCGGCATCGCGGGGACGGTGCTGATTCACAAGATCGCCGGCGCCGCCGCGGCCGCTGGCCAGGGTCTCGCCGAAGTTGCGGCGCTCGCCCGCACGGCCGCCGGCGATCTCGGTACAATGGGCGTGGCACTGGGCGCCTGCACGGTGCCCGCCGTCGGCCACCCCGGCTTCGAACTCGGTGAAGCCGAAATGGAGCTCGGTCTTGGCATCCATGGCGAGCGGGGCGTCGAACGCACGGCGCTGCTGCCGGCCGATGCCGTGGTCGAGCGCTTGCTGGGATCGATCCTCACCGATCTCGGCCTGTCGCCGGGTGCGGGCGTGGCGCTGCTGGTGAACGGGCTTGGAGGCACGACGGAGATGGAACTGGCCATCGTCGCCCGTCATGCCGTCGCCGTGTTGCGCAGCCGCGAGCTGCAGGTCGAGCGTGCCTGGATGGGCGAATTCCTGACGGCGCTCGAAATGCCGGGATGTTCGCTCTCGATCCTGAAAGTCGACGGAGCGCGCCTTGCCTTGCTCGACGCGCCGGCCGAGTCGGCTTCCTGGCGGCCGGGCAGCCCGCTCGCAGCGCAGCGCAAGGTCATACCCGCCCCGATTCTTCAGGCTCTCCCTGAAAAGCCGGTCGGGCCCTACGCCCAAAGGCTGCGCACCGCGGCGCTCACGGTTGCTTCGGCGCTGGAGGCGGCCGAGCCGCTGCTCACCGATCTCGACAACAAGGCCGGCGACGGCGATCTCGGCCTCAGCATGACGCGCGGCGCCGAAGCCATTCGCGCCCTGGGCGAAGGCGCGTGGGCCGATCCGCCAACGGCGCTCACCCGGATCGGCGATGCGTTCGGTCGGGTGATCGGCGGCAGTTCCGGTCCGTTCTATGCAACAGCGCTACTGCGCGCCGCACGAGCCCTGCCGGCCATGCCGACGGCGGACGACTGGGCGAAGAGCTTTCGGGCGGGGATCGAAGCGCTCGCCGAACTTGGCGGCGCCAAGCTGGGTGACTGCACCATGCTCGACGCCTTGCTGCCCGCGGCTGATGCTTTCGAGGCCGGTCTGAGACGAGGCGAGAGTCCAGTTGTTGCCTTGCGGGCGGCGGCGGTCGCTGCCGAAGCTGGCGCTGCCGCGACCGCGGCCATGAAACCGCGCCTTGGCCGCGCGAGCTACCTCGGCGACCGGGCGATCGGCATACAGGACGGCGGTGCGACAGCCGTCGCCATCTGGCTGCGCGCCCTCAGCCAGTGCTTCAGAGATTGACGCTCGCCGGGCCGGCCTTGTCCCAGTCGATCCAGCCTTTGAACGGCAGGAAGCTGCCGTCATCGACGCCGATTTCGTTGGCGATGAGAGCATTGAGCTTGGCGTTCATCGAGGCGATCAGGTCGCGGTTGGCGTCGAAATCGTAGGCCAGGTTCGTGGCTTCATCCGGATCGGCGCGCAGATCGTACAGCTCGAGGTCGTTATTGGCGCGCAGCGCGTCGAGCGTGGTGGGCGTGTTGAAGCCGCGGAAGGAGAAATAGCGGGTGAACCGGTAGCGCTCATCGGTGATGCTGCGGATCGCCACGCGCAGCGACCAGTCGATGGGGAAGGCCTCGATCGTCGGCAGCTGCGCGGTCTTGGCGATCGATTTGTTGTGCACGGTTTCGTAGAAGAACTTCGTGAATTTCGGATCATGCACCATGAGCTGGCTGTAGCAGAAGAGCACGCCGCTGCGCGTCCGGCTGAACTCCGGATTGACCGGCTGGCGGAGCAGCGGGGTGATATCCTTGCCCTTCATAAGGGCCATAGTGTCGGCCACCGGGGTGGTCGCCTTGCCGGTCATGGCGACGATGGTCGGCACAAAGTCGAGATGTGAGGTCGTCTCGTAGCAACGTTGGCCGCCCGGGAACTCGGGATGGACGATCAGCATCGGGACATGGTTCTGCTGGCTGTAGGCCGTGGTGCCCTTGCCGGAGAGGCCGCCATGCGAGCCCAGAAGCTCGCCATGGTCGGAGGTGAAGATGACGATGGTCTTGTCGGTCAGGCCCAGGCGGTCGAGCTGGTCGAGGACCTGGACGACCTGCTGGTCGACGTCGCGGATGGCATTGAAGTAATAGTTCTGGCGCTTGCGCACGCGCCATTCGTCGTTGGGGATGAGTCCCGTCAGATAGCCGTTGGCCTCGTGATAGATACGGTGGGCCGCCACGCGACCCGGCGCGTCGAGCGACTGCTGCCAGGTGTTCTGCAACGGAATGTTGTTCCATTCCTGCTGGTAGAGCGTGTCCTCGGGCGCGACGGCGATCTTGAGCTGGGCGTCCTTGGCCTGCACGGGCTGGCCGGGAAGATCGGTGTTGAGCCACATCACGTCGTGCGGATTGACGAGATTGACCGCGAGATACCAGGGCTGTTTGCGATCGGTCATCAGCCGACCCTTGGCCTTCAGCCACTGCGCCGCCTGGGCCGAGGTGATCTGGTCGTACTGGTAGCCGCCCAGCGCGCCTTCGATGTAGTCGCCGGTCCCGGTGTAGTCGTAAAAGCCGTAATCCTTGTCCATCACCGATTCGAACAGCGCCTTGATGTCGCTGGGCTGGTTCTCGACCGCCATGGCGCCGTTCAGGTGAAACTTTCCCTTGTAGGCGGGATAGTAACCGAGCTTGCGCAGGATCTTGCCGATGGTCGGCAGCTTGGGATCCAGGCTCTTCATGTAGGGCACGCCGGCATTGTCGAAGATGCCGTTATGGGGCATGTGCAGGCCGGTATAGATCACCGCGCGCGAGGCCGAGCACATG
>DATHNU010000126.1:0-3637 GCA_035485695.1 Reyranella sp.
CCCTTTTGCGTCACATGCTCGCCGAGATGGCGGCGCAACGCCTCGTGCAGCAGGTGCGTGGCCGAATGATGGGCGCGCAGCTGCGCGCGGCGGATCGGGTCGATGGTCATGACCACGTCGTCGCCGACCTTCAGTTCGCCCTTCTCGACCTTGGCGTGATGGGCATGCAGATCGCCCACCATCTTCTGCACGTCGGCGATCGCGGCCTCGCCGTTGGCGCCGACGAAGCGGCCGGTGTCACCCATCTGGCCGCCCGATTCGGCGTAGAACGGCGTCTGGTTGGCGACGATCCAGCCGGTCTGGCCGGCCTTCAGCGAGGGCACTTCCGCGGCCCCGAGCACGATCGCCTTGATCTGGCCCTCGGCGCGCTCGGTGTCGTAGCCTAAAAATTCGGTGGCGCCGGTCTTCTGGCGGACGTCGAACCAGATCGCCTGATCGGCCGTTTCGCCCGAGCCCGCCCAGGCGGCGCGCGCCTTGGCGCGCTGCTCGTCCATCGCCTTCTCGAAACCGGCCGTGTCGACCGTGATGTCGCGCGCGCGCAGCACATCCTGCGTCAGGTCGAGCGGGAAGCCGAACGTGTCGTAGAGCTTGAAGGCGATATCGCCCTTGAGTGTGCCGCCAGCCGAAAGGCCCCTGGCCTCGTCATCGAGCAGCCGCAGCCCCGTGCCCAGCGTCTTCTTGAAGCGACCTTCCTCGAGCTTCAGCGTCTCGGTGATCAGCGGCTGGGCGCGGACCAGCTCGGGGTAGGCATCGCCCATCTCGTGCACCAGCACGGGCACCAGCTTGTAAACCATCGGATCCTGCGCGCCCAGGATGTGGGCGTGGCGCATGGCGCGGCGCATGATGCGGCGCAGCACGTAGCCGCGGCCCTCGTTCGACGGCAGCACGCCGTCGGCGATCAGGAACGCGGTGGTGCGCAGATGATCGGCGATCACCTTGTGCGACGCCGACTGCGGCCCGTCGGGATCGACGCCGGTCTCGTGCGCCACCGCCTCGATCAGGGCGCGGAACAGGTCGATGTCGTAGTTGTTGTGCTTGCCCTGCAGGACGGCGGCGATGCGCTCCAGCCCCATGCCGGTGTCGATCGAAGGCTTGGGCAGGTTGACGCGCTCATCCTTGGTCACCTGCTCGTACTGCATGAAGACCAGGTTCCAGATTTCTATGAAACGGTCGCCGTCCTGGTCAGGGCTGCCCGGTGGCCCGCCGGGAATATCCTCGCCGTGGTCAAAAAAGATCTCCGAGCAGGGTCCGCACGGGCCGGTGTCGCCCATCGCCCAGAAATTGTCAGAAGTCGGGATGCGGATGATCTTGCTGTTGGAGAAGCCGGTGATCTTTCGCCAGTAGTCCGCCGCCTCCTCGTCCTCGCTGAAGACGGTGACCAGAAGCTTGTCCTTGGGCAGGCCGAAATCCCGGGTCAGCAGGTTCCACGCCAGCTCGATCGCCTCCGCCTTGAAGTAATCGCCGAACGAGAAGTTGCCCAGCATCTCGAAGAAGGTGTGGTGGCGGGCGGTGTAGCCGACATTCTCGAGGTCGTTGTGCTTGCCGCCGGCGCGCACGCATTTCTGCGAGGTCGCGGCGCGGCTGTAGGGCCGCTGCTCGAGGCCGGTGAAGACGTTCTTGAATTGCACCATGCCGGCGTTGGTGAACATCAAGGTCGGGTCGTTGCGCGGCACGAGCGGGCTCGAGGCCACGACCTCGTGGCCGTTGCTGCGGAAGTATTCTAGAAAAGTGCGGCGGATGTCGCTGACGCTTTGCATGCGGGCCTTGTAGCGTGCGTGTGCAGGGCTAGTCCAGAACAGGGGATATAGAGTTTATGGCCGATTCCGGCCACTCCACGGCCACTCTGCGCCTCACCGTGGGCACGCTCAGGATCGCCCATCCGGTCACCGTGCCGAACGCGCCCGTGCCTGCCGCGGAGATCGTGCCCGCACTTCAAGCTCTGGTGAACGCCGTGGTCGAGACGGCCGAGGCGGGCCAGGCCATTTCCTGCCGCAAGGGCTGCGGCGCCTGCTGCCGCCAGCTCGTGCCGGTGTCGCGCACGGAGGGTGAGCGATTGCTGCAGCTCGTCGCGTCGATGCCCAACGCGCGGCGCGCGGCGCTTTCGTTGCGCTTCGCGGCGGCGGAGACGACGATCGAGGAAGCCGGGCTTAAGGAGCGCGGCGAACGGAGCGACCGCGAACTGTCGGCGGCCTACTTCGCGGCCCGCATCCCCTGCCCGTTCCTCGAGGACGAAAGCTGCTCCATTCATCCCGAGCGGCCGCTGGTGTGCCGCGAGTATCTTGTGACCTCGCCGGCCGAGCTTTGCGCCGGACCGGCGCAGGAGGGCGTGACGCCGGTCGCGGTGCCGAAAGTCTCGATGGCGGCGCGTGGCCTGCAGGACGAGAGCGATGGCTGGTTCCCGCTGGCGCTGCTGATGGACTGGAGCCGGCGCCGTCCGCGTAAGGCCAAGCGGAGGCCGGGACCGGAATGGGTACAACGGTTTTTACGGCGCTTGGCGGCTTCATAGCCGCAGGTGGGCGTCAGCGCCTGTAATCAAGCGCGAGAGCCCACGCCGTGCAGAAAAGAGCGAGGCGGCGCCATCCTTATCCATTCTGCGCTGTGCGGGCTCTCGCGCATTCGCGGCTTGTAACCAAGCCGCTGGAATGCGCTGCCGCCCGCTCCTACTTTTATGGGCACGCCTTTGGGCGTGCCCATAAAAGTAGGGCGGTGCTGCGCGTGGGGGTACAGCACCGCCCCGGCGACAGGAGACAGGGGATCCTAGTCGCTAAAACCTTTGCTCATGGCCTTGAAGGTCCCTCGGTCTGCAGCCTCGGGATGACACAGAGAGGACTAGTCCTCTTCTTCTTCCTCGTCTTCCTTGCCGCCATCCATCAGGGCGTTGGCGACGATGCCAGCGTTGGCACGCACCTTCTGTTCGATGGCCGCGCCCATCTCGGGATGCTCCCGAAGGTACGTCTTGGCGTTCTCGCGGCCCTGGCCGATGCGCTGGCCGTCGTAGGAATACCAGGAGCCCGACTTCTCGACGACGCCGGCCTTCTCGCCGAGGTCGATGAGCTCGCCGGTCTTGCTCACGCCCTCGCCGTACATGATGTCGAATTCGACGACCTTGAACGGCGGCGCCACCTTGTTCTTCACCACTTTCACGCGGGTCGCATTGCCGACCACTTCGTCCTTGTCCTTGATCGCGCCGATGCGGCGGATGTCGAGGCGGACCGAGGCGTAGAATTTCAGCGCATTGCCGCCCGTCGTGGTCTCGGGGCTGCCGAACATGACGCCGATCTTCATGCGGATCTGGTTGATGAAGATGACCAGGGTGTTGGACTTGGAGATCGAGGCGGTGAGCTTGCGCAGCGCCTGGCTCATCAGGCGGGCATGCAGGCCGGGCAGCGAATCACCCATCTCGCCTTCGAGCTCGGCGCGCGGCACCAGGGCGGCCACCGAATCGATCACCAGCACGTCGACGGCGCCCGAGCGCACCAGGGTGTCGGCGATCTCCAGCGCCTGCTCGCCGGCGTCGGGCTGGGAGATCAGGAGGTTGCCGATATCGACGCCAAGCTTCTTGGCGTAACCCGGGTCGAGCGCGTGTTCGGCGTCGACGAAGGCGCAGGTGCCGCCCTTCTTCTGGGATTCGGCGATG
>DATHNU010000127.1:0-7058 GCA_035485695.1 Reyranella sp.
ATGGCCGCTTACGACGTCGTCATCCGCAACGGCCAGGTGGCCGATGGCACCGGCAAGAAGCTGTTCGCCGCCGACGTGGCGGTGAAAGGCGACCGCATCGCCGCCGTCGAGGCGCCGGGCACGCTCAAGAGCGACAACGAGATCGACGCCACGGGCAAGGTCGTGGCGCCTGGTTTCATCGACGTGCACACCCACGACGACACCGCCCTGATCGACAATCCGACCATGGCGATGAAGGCGAGCCAGGGCGTGACCACCGTGGTCTGCGGCAATTGCGGCGTGTCGGCCTCGCCGTACCTGCGCTCCGACATTGGCCATTTCCTGTCGCTGATCGTGAAGAAGCAGGCGAATGTCTCGAAGAGCTTCGCGGAATTCGCCGGCAAGGTCGACGCGGCCAAGCCGGCCATTAACGGCGCCTTCCTGATCGGCCACGGGACGCTGCGCATGAACGCCATGGGCGACGACCTCGGCCGCACCGCGACGCCGGCCGAGATCTCCGTGATGCGCGACCTGCTCGACCAGAGCCTCGAGCAGGGCGCCATCGGCATGTCGAGCGGCCTTTTCTACGCCGTCGCCAACGCCGCCTCGACAGACGAGGTGGCCGAGGTCGCCAAGCCGCTCGGCAAGTGGGGCGGCGTCTACACCGCCCATATGCGCGACGAGGGCGAGGACATCCTGAAGTCGATGGACGAGACCTTCGAGATCGGCCGGCGTGCCGGCGCCTCGATCATCGTCTCGCATCACAAATGCTCGGGCCGCTCCAATTTCGGCCGCATGAAAGAGACGCTGCCCAAGTTCAGCGAAGCGATGAAGCAGCAGGAGATCGCCTTCGACGTCTATCCTTACATCGCGGGCTCGACGATCCTGCGCAGCGACATGCTGGAGCGCGCCGACAAGGTGCTGATCACATGGTCCGACAAGGTGCCGGGCATGAGCGGCCGCGATCTCAAGGAGATCGCCCAGGAGATGGGCTGCTCGATGCGCGAGGCCGCCGATCGCCTGCAGCCCGCCGGCGCCATCTATTTCATGATGGACGAGAAGGACGTGCAGAGCGCCATGGCCCATCCCGGCGCCATGATCGGCTCGGACGGCATTCCCTTCGACACCCATCCGCATCCGCGCCTGTGGGGCACCTTCCCGCGCGTGCTGGGCCACTACTCGCGCGACCTGAAGCTCTTCCCGCTGGAAGACGCGGTGCGCCGCATGACGTCGTACTCGGCGCAACGCTTCCATCTCACCAAGCGCGGCGAGGTGAAGCCCGACTTCTATGCCGACATCTGCGTGTTCGATCCGGCGACGGTGATCGACACCGCGACCTTCGACAAGCCGATCTCCCCCGCCCGCGGTATCGAGACGGTGCTGTGCAATGGCCAGATCGCCTGGCGTGACGGCAAACCCGGCGGCGGCCGCGGAGGCCGCGCGCTCAAGCTTCAGGACATGCAGGCGGAAGCGAAGGCCTGATCAAGCGGACCGCGGGCCTCCAGGCCCGCTCATGATCATGATGCGGGCCTGGAGGCCCGCGGTCCAATGAGTCAGTCGGCGCCTTCGTCGCGGCGCGTGCGCTCCAGGCGCTCGTGGCGCTCCTGCGCCTCGACCGACAAGGTGGCGATCGGACGGGCCTCGAGGCGCTTCAGCGAGATCGGCTCGCCGGTCTCCTCACAGTAGCCGTAGGTGCCCTCGTCGATCGACTTCAGCGCCTGATCGATCTTGGAGATCAGCTTGCGGAAGCGGTCACGGGTGCGCAGCTCGAGGGAGCGGTCGGTCTCGGCGGTCGCACGATCGGCAAGATCGGGCTGCGCCAAGCTCTCTTCCTGCATGTTCTGCAGCGTTTGATTGGATTCCTCGATCAGCTCGCCCTTCCACTTCAGAAGCTTCTGCCGGAAGTATTCCTGCTGCATCGGGTTCATGAAAGATTCGCGGTCCGTCGGCCGGTAATTCTGCGGCAACGTAATCGACATCGTCGGCAACTCCACTCGCAGCGACTACTGTCCACCTCGGGGGAAGGCGGACCTTCAAGGCGCGCGGAGTATAGGGATGGCCGCCTTCGCCGCAACCTCGTTCACGGCTGCCGGCGGAAACTTGTCGTGCACTGCAGCAAAACGCCGGTCCAAAAATCCTCCCAAACCGCGCGCAATTAAGGCGCCAGGAAGGCCGCCCCTATTGCAACGCAGCAAATGCTCCCAAAGAGAGCAATCGGGCAAAGGCCGTGGACAAGTCAAAGGCTGGATCGGCCCCGAAAGCCGTGCCTGCGGCCCGCTCGAGCGACCTCCCTACGGCCAGTGTCTCGATGAAAGCGGCTTCGCCTGCACTCAGGCTGGCAAACGTCGCGTCGTCGGGCCGCCGCAAGACAAGGAGATGGGAGGCGCCAGAATTCAAATCGACTGGCTCGTCCCCGGCACCGGGTTGGGAGGTCTCCCAGATGCGATCGAGAGGGTAGCGGGAGTTGATCAGGACGGCGCCCGCCGCCAGGGCGATCGACATCGACGGTAGGCGCTCCGCGGGAACGGCGGAAAGGTCTGCCGCCTGCAGCCGGTCCCCGGGCGGGGCATGGAAGGCGAGGTTCAGGGCCCAGTCCAGCCGGGCGACGTCCGCCAGATACGGCAGGTCGCGCGCCGCTTCGTAGCCGGCGATGAAGGCGGGAAAATCCGCGCCGTACTCGCTCAACACTGGCTGCACCGGCAAGACGCGCCCGATGAAAGCGCGCGCGAGGCCGCGGAAAAAGTCCGGCCCGACCAGCGCCTGCACCGTGGGAAAGGTCTCGGCCAGCGCCGTGCCGAGGCTCGCGAAGACATGATGGCGATGGACGCCGAGCCGCGCCGCGGCCGGGATCGTGTCACCCGCAACCGCGGCCGCGAGGTCGGCGCGGTCGGCACCGACGATGTGAGCGGCAAATGCCGCCTGCAGGTCACGCAGCGCGAGCGGCATCCCGGCCTCCTGCCACGACGACCGTCTCGATCACGCCGGCGGCCCGGGCCGCCTCGTCGAGCAGCACGCCAAGCGGGGGAATGTCGGTGTCCCATTCGATCAGGGTCGGGCGGGCGCCGAAGCGCTTCACGACCTCGGCGAACAGCGCCCACACGGCGTCGCTGACCCGGGAACCGTGATCGTCGATCAGGATCGGCTCTCCATCGGCATCGTTGGTGGCGTGGCCCGCCAGGTGATACTCGGTGATCGCCGGGCCCGGCAGGCCATCGAGCCAGTCGCGCGGATCGAGCCGAAGATTGTGCGCCGTCACGACGATGTTGTTGGGATCGAGCAGCAGGCCACAGCCGCTGCGCCGCACCAGCTCGGACAGGAACGCGGGCTCGGACAAGGTCGAGTGGGCAAAGCGCAGATAGCACGACGGATTTTCGATCGAGACCTGGCGCCCCAGAGCATCCTGCAATCGCGCGATATTGCGAACCACGACCTCGAGCGCCTCCTCGGTGTAGGGCAGCGGCAGCAGGTCGTTGAAATAGCGCCCGCCGCTTACGCTCCACGACAGATGATCGGACACCCAGGCGGGTTCGAGCCGCTTCACCAGCGCCGCCACCCGGGCGAGATGCGCGTCGTCGAGCCCTTCCGCCGAACCGAGCGAAAGACCGACGGCATGAATGGAGAAGGCATAGTCGGCGCGCAGCCGCTCGACGGCCCGCAGCGCCGGCGATCCGGCCAGATAATTCTCGGCGTGGATCTCGAGAAAGCCGGTCGCCGGCTGCTCGCGCCCGATCGCCGACAGGTGCGGCGAGCGCAGACCGATGCCGGCGACCGGGTTCACGCGATCAGCTCGAGGTGAGCTTGCCGCCGGCGATCTTGTCGCAAGTGCCCTTGGGCACGCTGATCCAGGCGTCGCTCTGCGCGTCCTTCTTGGACGTGCCGGCGCAGGAGGACGCCGCCGTCTGGCAGTCGTTCTTGCCGGCCTTGGCGACGCCGTAGCACTTCTCCATGTTGCCTTGCGCCTGCACGGCGACCGGCACGGCAAGGGCGGCAGCGAGTGCGGCGGCGATGGCGATGCGGGTTGGGGTCATAGGATCCTCTGAGGATGACGATGCGGACGTTATACGCCAGATTGGCCGTGGCTTGGCCTCACCGGCCGTCAAACCGTGGCTATCGTAACCACAGGCTGGGGTCACGAAAACTTGTTCGACAAGCCCGGCAACGCGCTGCTCTCACCCGGCGATTTCGTGCGCCATCCCGGCCGTCCCGACTGGGGGCTAGGCCAGGTCCAATCGATGATCGGCCATCGCATCACGGTCAATTTCGAGAATGCCGGCAAGCTCGTCATCGACGGGAACGTCGTCGAGCTGGCCCCCGTCGACTCTTCTTCAAGCGATGCGCCGCCACGCTAAGCTCGGCCGGCGTATTGACGTTCAGGAAGGGCGTGGCGCCGCCCGGCCAGGCGAGCTCGGCCAGGACATAGCGGCGGGCGAACTCCTCGACCCGCCGCACGCCCTCCTCCAGCACGGCACGCCGGAGATCGGCCGCGAGCTTCACCGACCAGACCGCCAGCGTGTGCTCGAGCCGCCGTCCGTGCCGCACCATCAGCACGTCGGGCTCGGGCACATGCATCAGGCCGCAGAGCCGCACCGTTAGATCGAGCGGCAGGAACGGCACGTCGGCCGGCGCCGTCAGGATCCAGCCGGCATGCGGATGGTGCGCCCGCGCCCATTCCATGCCGGCCAGGATGCCGGCGAGCGGTCCCAACCGTCGACCGTCTCGCCGGGCGGCGCGCTGCACGTCGGGCGGGTCGGGGATCACCGGCACCTTGAGGGCGCGCATCCCCGGCAGCGGATCGTTGGCCACGACCACGAGATCCATGACCTGCGGCCGCAGGCGCTCCACGACATGCGCCACCATCGGCCGGCCGCCCAGCTTGCGGAGCGGCTTCAGCAGCCCCGGTCCCATGCGCCGGCCTTCGCCGCCCGCCAGGACGACGCCCACCAGGGCGCCGGCCCGCACCGGCCCCAACGTAAGCCCGAAATCCCGCTTCGCCTTGCTCGCCATGGGCTGCACTATGCGGGCCGTGAAAGTTCAAGCAAGGGGAGGAACTCATGGCCTTCAGTATCGCCAAGGCCGCCAACTGGCTGCATCAGGTCCACCGCGCGCGGGCCGTCGTCGGTTGGTGGCCCGAGCAGTTTGCGCTCGAGGACGAGCGCACAGCCTACAAAGTGCAGGACGCGTTGCTTAACAAGCTCGTCCCCAAGCAGGGGCCGCTCGTTGGCTACAAGATCGCGCTCACCTCGCCGCAAATCTGGGAGCAGACCGGCCTGCGCGGTCCGGCCTACGGACCGATCCGCAAGAAGCGCGTGTTCGAACACAAGGCCTCGGTGCGCGCCGACAAGTGGGCGCGGCTTGGCGTTGAGCTCGAGATCATCCTCACCGCCAACGCCGATGTACCGCGGCCGAAGGACAAGCCTTACGACAAGGACTCGATTGCGCCTTACGTCGGTGAGGCGCGCGCCGGCTTCGAGCTGATCGACGACCGCGGTGCCGACTACAGCCGGCTGAGCGTGCCCTGGCTGGTGATGGACGTCGGCTGGAATGGCGGCTCGCTGCTCGCCAGGGCCAACAAGGGGTGGCGCGACCTCGATCTCGGCAACCTCGACGGCTCGATCGCCTTCGACGGCAAGGTCGTGCGCAGCGGTCATTCAGGCGACGTGCTGGGCCACTGCTACAATTCGCTGGCCTGGCTCGCCAACAAGCTGGGCGAGCACGGCAAGACGCTGAAGAAAGGCATGATCGTCTCTTCCGGCAGCATGGTGGCCTGCCAGTTCGTGCCGCCGGGCAGCACCGCCGTCGGACGCATCGAGGGTTTGGGCGAAGTGACGCTGAAATACGAACTGCCGCGCTAGTGTCGCTAACGATCGACGCCTCGGCCGGCGTCGGCAATGACACAGTTGCGGCCGTTCGCCTTGGCGGCATAGAGGGCGCGGTCGGCAAACCGCAGCAAGTCGTCGGGATCGCTATGCTGGGCGCGTCGCGCCGCCACGCCGATGCTCACCGTGACGTGGAGCTTGTCGCCGTCGACGGTGAACGGTTCGCCAGCCACCCCGCGACGCAGTCGTTGGGCCGTCTGGAGAGCATCCGGCATGTCGGTGTCGGCCAGGGCGATGGCGAATTCCTCGCCGCCCAGGCGGCCCACGAGGTCGCTCCGGCGGACGGCAGCCAGGCAACGCTCGGCCATGGCGCGCAACACGTCGTCGCCGGCCGAATGGCCATGCCGATCATTGATCCGCTTGAAATCGTCGGCATCGATCATCAACACCGACAGGGGGCGGCCGTGCTCTTGAGCGCGGCTGAATTCGCTCTTCAGCGACTCCAGGAAGTGGCGCCGGTTCAGCAGCTTCGTCAAATCGTCGACGGTGGCCAGCACACGCAGTTGATCGGCCGACCGGACCAGGTCGGTGATGTCATCGAAGGTTATCATGCGACCGCCATCCGGCAGGATCTTCGCCTGGAAGTTCAGGATGCGGCCGTCGCTCACCCTGAGCTGCATCGCCGATGGGGTGCCGTTCCGGATCAGAGCGAGGCGAGCGCGGACATAGTCATCCATCGCCTGACCGCCGGTGTTATAGATGCCGGCAGTGCGGGCGTGCGCAATGAGGTCAGTGAGATGGTAGGTCGCGCCACAGGGCCGCGGTGTGAGCGCGAACGTGCGGTAGTAGGCACGGTTGATGAAACGCGCCTCGAAGTTCTTGTCCAGCAGGACGATGCCGTACCGGATTCCGTCAAGTGCCGACGACAGTACCGACGCCCAATCCGACATCCATTCCACACCAATCAAGCCCGAACGCCCCATGCGCCTGTATCCGTGATCAAAATGTAGAAGGCGCCCTGATAAAGAAAAGCATCTTCCGTGACAGAGCTGCTGCAATTGCAGCCTGAGCGGCTCAGCCGACGCTTGTACGAATGTTCAGCAGGCGCACTGTGAGTGGTAGCGGCCGGCTTCCATCATCTTGCCGATCCAACCCCGGACGCGATCGCCCGGCATCGGATGGGCGATCAGATAGCCCTGCCCGAAATGACAGCCGAGCTCCTTGAGTGCATGCCACTGCTGCTCCGTCTCGATTCCTTCGCCG
>DATHNU010000128.1:0-3885 GCA_035485695.1 Reyranella sp.
GCAGTCCTAAGCCGCGCTCAAACGGGGCCTTGGACCGTCGGCCGCTTGGGATGGAATTCTCACAGCCTCCAGGTATGCGCGGCTCATGAAAATGAGCTGCTGTTGCACGCCGCAGGCCCACCGCTTCGGCAAGCCGCGATCAAACAGGCTGCGGACGGCCCCGAACAGTGACGTGAGGAGCGTGAGGTTGACGATCTCGAGGTCGGCGAACCTCGCGTCGGGCGCGCTGGCGAACATCGCGGCGGTCGCGCGCTCGACGCGCTTGGAAAACGCTTCGGCCAAGTCGGCGGTGTCCACCACCGCAGCGACCGAATAAAGGGCGCGGGTCACGTCGCATCTGACGACCTTTGCCTGCCAATATGCCTCCACGAGCGCTCCGGCCATCTGGCCGATCGGCGCGCCGATCTGTTCCTGGCAGGCTTGTTCGACGGTGGCCGCCACGATGCCGAGGTAGCGCTCGGTCACCGCATGGAGCAGCGCCTGCTTGTTGGGGAAATACTGGTACAGGGTGCCGACCGAGACGCCGGCGCGCTCCGCCACGCGCGTCGTGGTCAGCCGACCAGGTCCCGTCGCCAGCAAAACCTGAATGGTCGCCTCCAGAATCGCGTCCCAGGTCGCGGCTGAGCGCGCCTGACGCGGCGTTTTGCGAGCGGCGAGGCGCTGTTGCGCGACTGAAGCCATAAGCGAATCCCGTAGCTGAAGGATGCTTCATATAATGGCGCGGAAGAAGCGACCAACCCTCGAGCCACGGTGGCCACGACGCTGACCAGAGACTTCTGAGGACTCACATGGCGACCGCAGCCTCCAGCCACGATCACCCGGCCCGCAAGGCGTATATCATCACCGGCCCGACGTCCGGCATTGGGCGTGCCACGGTATTTGAAATCGTCAAGCAGGGCGCCGTCATACTGGTCGGGCGCGATCGTGAAAAACTCACCAGGCTGCAGCAGGCGCTGCAACGAGACGGCGGTCTGGCGGTGTCGGTTCTATGCGACCTGTCCGATATGGCGAGCGTGCGGCGTGCGGCTGCGGAGATCGTCGGGCTCGGCCACCCGATCGCCGGCCTGCTCAACAACGCGGGCATGCTGGAGACGCAGCCCACGAAGAACGCGGCGGGCTGGGACATGACCTTCGCGACCAACCACCTGGGACCGTTCGCCTTGACCGAGGCCCTCGCGCCACATCTCCCTGACGGGGCGCGCGTTCTCTTCGTCGCGTCCACCGTCGAGGATCCCGACGCGAACCCGGGCAAGGCCGTCGGCTACCGCGGCGGCCGCTACATTTCGGCGGAGGCAAGCGCGCGTGGGGCCTGGCAGCCTGGCGGTTCCAAAGTGCCGGGCGCGGACGCCTATGCCACGTCGAAGCAGTGCAATCTCGCCGCGGCGATGGTCTTCGCCCGTGAAACGCCACGCCTGCGCTTCAACGCGGTCACACCGGGCCTGATTCCCACCACCGGTCTTTTTGGCGGCGATGCCAACAGCATCGGCGGCATTCTCTCAAAGTATGTCACAGCCGCGCTCTTGCCGTTGTGTATGCCCTTCATGACGTTCCTGAGCACCCCGAAGCATGCCGCGCGCGTGATCACGAAGATTCTGACCGATACATCCGGCCAAACCGGCATCTACTACGACGAGCGCGGCCGACCGATGCTTGGGTCCGCCCGCGTTCGCGAACCGAACTTCCAAGACCGCGTCGTTGCAGAAACGCGCGCGTTGCTAGGTGTAGCGGCGCGCAATGATAGCCGCCCCGACGCGCAATCATCGCCCAATTCCGACGCACGCTAGTCGCCGGGCCCAGCCGTTCCAGCCGCGCGCGGGGTCCTTGAGGCCTCAATCTGAGTGCTAAGCCGCCAGGCGCGCCCTCGCCCGCTTGACCGCCCGCGGACATGGCTCGACGGTTCGCGCCGGATCTGCAGCCATCATGAGCGCCGCGTTGGCAACGCCCTACCTCGACGACATGAAGCTGTTCGCCGCCGTGGTGGAAGCCGGCGGATTCCGACCGGCGGCGCAGCAGCTCGGACTGCCCGCCTCCACCGTGAGCGACGTGGTGCGGCGGCTGGAGGAGCGGCTTGGCCTGCGGCTGCTCAACCGCAGCACCCGCAGCGTCATGCCCACCGACGCCGGTCGCCGGCTGCTCGCGGGCCTTGGGCCCGCCTTCGACCTCATCGATCAGGCCGTGCGCGGCCTACAGAACGACGCGGAAAGCCCGGTCGGGCCGCTGCGGGTGACCGCGCCGGGGATCGTCGCCCGGTACGTCCTCCCCGCGATCCTGCCCGCCTTTCTCAACGCCTGCCCGAACGTCCAGGTCGAGGTGGCGGTGGATGACGAGGTGGTGGACCTGGTCGAGGGCGGCTTCGACGCGGCGATCCGGTTCGAGGAGCGGGTCGCGGTCGACATGGTCGCCACGCCGATCGGGCCGCGGGTGCAGCGGTTCGTCGCCGCGGCGGCGCCGGCGTATTTCGCCGCCCATGGCCGACCGGAGCATCCCAGGGAGCTCGCCGGCCACCGCCTCGTCGGCCACCGGCTTTCGACCGGCGCGATGGTGGTCTGGGAGTTTGGGCAGGGCCGGCGCACCACGCGCATCACGCCATCGGGGCCGCTGATCACCTCGTCGATCGAGCTGCGCGTGGCGGCCGCCGTGGCAGGCGCGGGCCTGATCTACACGTTCGAGGATGTCCTGCGCCCGCAGCTCGAGGCCGGGACCCTGGTTCCGGTGCTGGAGGCCTGGTGGCAGTCCTTCCCCGGCCCATTCCTGTGCTATCACGGCGACCGCCACGTGCCGGGCCCGCTGCGGGCGTTCATTGCGCACGTTCAGGCGTATCCCTTCGCATCCTAGGCGGCTGTCCGGCCCGGCGTACGGACCGTTCGCAATTGGACGCCTAGTCGTGCAGCCAGGGACCGCATAGATGTTCGGTCATGGATGGAGAACCTGCAGGCCGAAAAGCATACGTCGTCACGGGCCCGACCTCCGGCATCGGTCGCGCGACGGCGCTTGAGCTGGCCAAGCACGGCACGGTCGTCCTGGTTGGTCGGGACCGCCAAAAGCTCGAGGACGTGCAGGCGATCATCGAGCGGAAAGGTCAGCACGCGACGTCGATCGTGTGCGACCTGTCAGATATCGCCAGCGTGCGGCGCGCGGCGGCGGCGATCCTCGCGCTCCATCTCCCGATCGCCGGCCTGCTCAACAACGCGGGCGTCATGCAGATGCGCGCGACGAAGACCGCGCTGGGCTGGGACATGACCTTTGCGACCAACCACCTCGGACCTTTCGCCCTGACCGAGGCGCTCGCGCCGCATCTGCCCGACCGGGCGAACGTGGTCTTCGTCGCTTCTGCCGTCGAGGATCCCGAGCGCAAGCCCGCCGTGGCCGTCGGCTTCCGCGGCGCCCGTTATGTCTCCGTCGCGGCGAGCGCTCGCGGTGAATGGAAGCCGGGCGGGTCGACCATGCCGGGAGCGGACGCTTATGCCACGTCCAAGCTATGCGTCCTCGCTGCGGCCATGGCGTTTGCCCGGGAAACACCGCGGCTGCAGATCAACGCCGTGGAGCCGGGCGTGAATCTCGCCACCGGCCTTGGCCGGCGCGACGCCAGCGCCTTCGTCGGCTTTCTGTCGAAATACGTCATCCCGCTGCTCGTGCCGTTACTGATGCCGTTCATGAGCTTCCTGAGCACCCCGAAGCGCGCCGCGCGGGTGATCGCCAAGGTCCTGACCGATACGTCCGGCGAGACCGGCGTCTACTACGACGAGCGCGGCCAGCCGATGCGCGGCTCCGAGCTTGTGCGCGACCCGCAGTTCCAGGATCGGGTCGTGGCCGAGACGCGGGCGTTGCTGTCGGCCATCCCCGCTCGAGGAGATTGAGACCATGACTGGCGCCACCGCCGTCGTC
>DATHNU010000129.1:0-2194 GCA_035485695.1 Reyranella sp.
TGCGCAGGGAGGGTGCGGTGGTGACAGACATTGCTGCAGGGGTGAGAGAGATCCTCGCTTTCCACCTCGGATCCGACAGGGCGAAGATCGCGAACGAAGCCAGGCTCGTCGACGACCTCGGCGCCGACAGTCTCGACGTCGTCGAAATCGTCATGTCATGCGAGGAGCGGTTCAATATCGACATCCCGAACGACGTCGCGACGAAGTTCGTGACGGTCGGCGATGCGGTCGACTTCATCGACATGCAAGTCGCTCAGGCCGCGCGATCCGGGCTTGTCTTTCACCCGCCTCGACCGCGCCTCGCGCTCGGCTAGAGCGGAATGGGATGAGATGGAACCGCGTGCGGTTCCATCTCATCTCATTCGCGCGCACGCGAGATCGTGGTTCCATAGGGCATGATGGGTCCGGCTGATTCCAGCCGGACCCATCACAGGCCCCTTGCAGACAATCTGAACTCCGGGCCTTATCGGAGCCGGCGGAAGCATCCGTCTCGCGAGGGCATGGCAAGCATGGCGTCAAATTTTTCCGTTCGTGGTCGCTTGGCGATCTTGGGCCTTTTACTGGTTTCGGCTGGAGCCGGCCTGCCCCCCGCGCTGGCGCAAGACGGCCCGTCGGCCTGGCGGGTCGAATGCAGCGGCGACGGCAAGAGCCTGGACTGCCGCGCCATCCAGCAGATGATCAATCGCGAGGACAAGCAGCTGGTGGCCCAGCTCGCCGCCCGCGCGCTGCCCGACAAGTCGGCGGTCCTGCTGATCCAGCTGCCGCTCGGCATCAGCCTCGCCGAGCCGGTCCAGCTCAAGGTCGACAACGGGACGGCCGAGCGGTACCCGGTGCAGACCTGCACCAACGTGGGATGCATCGTGAGCGTGCCGCTCAAGGACCCGCTGATGGCGGCGATGCGCACCGGCACCTTGCTCAAGATCTCGATCCAGGACGCCAGCAAACGGACCATCAACATCGACGTGCCGCTGCTGGGCTTCGCGCTGGCCTTCGACAAGGCGAAGTAGAAGAGTGTCATTTGCCTCCCCCGTCATACGGGGGAGGTGGCCCGAAGGGCCGGAGGGGGAAAGCCCCAACGGCTGCACCTGCCAATTTCAGATCTGAAGCTTTCAGAGATTCTCTCTGGGGCCTTCCCCCTCCGCCCCCTTCGGGGGCACCTCCCCCGGATGACCGGGGGAGGCGGATGATTTTAGCCCGCCGCCGGCAACGTCACCGTGAAGGTCGAGCCCTTGCCGGGCGTGCTTTGGATGTCGAGGCGGCCGCGGTGGCGGTTGACCACGTGCTTGACGATGGCGAGGCCGAGGCCGGTGCCGCCGAGCTGGCGCGAGCGCGCGGCGTCGACGCGATAGAAGCGCTCGGTGAGCCGCGGCAGATGGTTGGCGGGAATGCCGTCGCCTTCGTCGCTGACGGCGACGGCCACCCGGTCCTCGCCGGCCGGCCGCGCCAACACGCGCACCGTGGTGGCGGGCTTGGCGTATTTCAGCGCGTTGTCGACCAGGTTCTGGAACACGATGGTGAGTTCATCGTAGTCGCCGATGGCGCGCGGCAGAGCGGGCGCCAGGCTGAGCTCGAGCGCCACCTTGCGCGACGAGGCTTTCAGCTGCAGCAGGTCGAGCACGCCCTTCAGCACGCTGGCGAGATCGATCGCGGCGTCGGGGCGGGCATGCTCGTGCTGCTCGATGCGCGACAGCATCAGGAGATCGTCGACCAGCCGGCGCATGCGGTCGGCCTGCTCGGCCATGATGCCCAGGAAGCGCTCGCGCGCGCCCGCATCGTCGCGCGCCGGCCCGCGCAGCGTCTCGATGAAGCCGGCCAGGCCCGCGATCGGCGTCTTGAGCTCGTGGCTGGCATTGGCCACGAAATCGGCGCGCATGCGCTCGGCGCGCCGGAGCGCCGTGGTGTCGTGCAGCACGACCAGCGCCAGCGAGCCGTCGGCCGCCGCGCGCGGCAGGCGCCTGAGATGGGCGATCATGTCGAGCTCGGGCGGACCCGACAGCACGAGTTCGACGGCGGTCTGGTCGGGGCCGGTGTAGTTGCCGTCGATGCCGGTCTCCAGCAGCCCGTCGATCGCGGCCAGCAGCTGCGGCTGACGGAACGCCGTCGACAGGTCGCGCTCGGCGCCGACCGGTCCCAGCAGGGTGCGCGCCGCGAGGTTGGTGCGCACGATGCGGCGCTGGCGGTCGACGGCGATCAG
>DATHNU010000130.1:0-5379 GCA_035485695.1 Reyranella sp.
GTCGTTGTCCACGACGCCGGGGTGGCGCAAGACGGCAGCGGCTTCGATCCGTCGGTCGCCGACACCGTCGTCTCGGAGATCACGGCGGCCGGCGGCACGGCTGCCGCGTGCTACGAGAATCTGGAAGACGCCGCCGCCGGCGGCCGTGTCGTCGAATTTGCGATGGCCCGCTTCGGCCGGCTCGACGCCCTGGTGCACAATGCAGGACTCGTCGTCTTCGCAAGTCTCGAAGAAACCGACCGGGCAGTGTGGGATCGCATGGTCGCGATTGGTGTCGATGCCCCGTTCCATCTCGCTCGCGCCGCGGTTCCGCACATGCGGCGCCAGGGCTATGGGCGCATCGTGCTCACCACCTCGGGCCGGGCGATGCGGGTCGAGGATTGCGTGCCCGGGTTGACCGCCTACTCGGCGGTCAAGATGGCGCAGGTCGGCCTGATGGTCGGTCTGGCGGCGGAGCTGCGGGATACCGATATCCGGGTCAACGCGGTGTCTCCCGTGGCGGCGACCCGCGTGTTGCGCCGGGACGCGCCGGAGCTGCGGCCCGAACTGGTCGCGCCGGGAGTCGCATTCCTCGCATCGTCGGCCTGCGGGATATCCGGTGCGGTGCTGCAGGCGGCGGGTGGCCGCTTCTCGGCGGCGTGGTGGGACCGTGGCGACTGGCTCGATCTAGGACCGACACCCGCTTCTCCCGAGGACATCGCGATCCGCTGGCAACAGATCGCCGGATCATGATCGAGAGGCGTCATTCCCTGCGGCAATCCTTGCACATTGACGCCTCTGGCCCCCAACCCGTATAGGGGCGGCGGGCCACGCTCCCCCACCGGAGTGCAGCTCTTCTGTAAGGGAGAGGTTAGATGAAGCCGAACATGCGTCCGGCGCGTCCCGATTTTTCATCCGGACCCTGCGCCAAGCGTCCTGGCTGGACGCCCGAAGTCCTTTTAGACGCCGCCGTCGGGCGGTCCCACCGGTCGAAGCTCGGCAAGAAGAAGATCGTCGAGGCGGTCAACCGCACGCGGGCGCTCCTGGGCATTCCCGCTGGCTATCGCATCGGCATCGTGCCGGCCTCGGACACCGGCGCCGTCGAGATGGCGCTGTGGTCGCTGCTGGGCGCCCGGCCGGTCGACATGCTGACCTGGGAAAGCTTCGGCGAGGGCTGGGTCACCGACGTGGTCAAGCAGCTCAAGCTCAAGGACGCCCGGGTGCTGAAGGCGCCCTACGGCCAGATCGCCGATCTCGGGCAGGTCGACTGGAAGCACGACGTCGTCTTCACCTGGAACGGCACGACGTCGGGTGTGAAGGTTCCGAACGGCGACTGGATCGCCGCCGACCGCGAGGGCCTCGCCATCTGCGACGCCACCTCGGCCGTCTTCGCCATGGATCTGCCGTGGCAGAAGCTCGATGTCGTGACCTGGTCCTGGCAGAAGGTGATGGGCGGCGAGGGCGCACACGGCATGCTTGTGTTGTCGTCGCGCGCCATACAGCGGCTGGAGAGCTACACGCCCGCCTGGCCGCTGCCCAAGATTTTCCGCCTGACCGCGGGCGGCAAATTCTCCGAAGCGATCTTCAAGGGCGACACCATCAACACGCCGTCGCTGCTCTGCGTCGAGGACGCGATCGACGGCCTGCGCTGGGGCGAGGGAATCGGCGGCCTCAAGGCGCTGATGGCGCGCTCCGAAGGCAATCTCGCGGTGCTCGAGAAGTTTGTGGCCGAGCGCAAATGGATCGCTTTCCTCGCCGCCGACAAGGCCGTGCGCTCCAACACCTCCGTTTGTCTCAACATCACCGCTCCCTGGTTCGTTGCGCTTCCGGCCGACAAGCAGGCGGTGGCGGCCAAGAAGATGGCCGACCTGCTGGAGAGCGAGAAGGCGGGTTACGACTTGGGCTCCTATCGCGATGCGCCGCCTGGCTTGCGCATCTGGTGCGGCGCCACCGTCGAGAAATCCGACCTGGAAGCCCTGCTGCCCTGGCTCGACTGGGCCTACGGCGAGATCGAGCGCGAATTCGGCTCATAGCTGGGAGCGCGCCACTCCAGTGGCGCAATCATGTTCGTGCTGCAAGCGAAGAAGCGCCCACTGGAGTGGCGCGCTCCCAGCAAAGAATGGAGTTGCCAGTGGCCAAGCCCAAAGTTCTCATCTCCGACGAGCTTTCCCCGCGCGCTGTCGAGATCTTTTCCGAGCGCGGCTGCGACGTCGACTTCAAACCCGGCCTGAAGCCGGCCGAGCTGCGCGCTATCGTCGGCAATTACGAAGGGTTGGCCATCCGCTCGGCGACCAAGGTCACCGCCGAGGTCTTGGCCGAAGCCAAGAAGCTCAAGGTCGTGGGCCGGGCCGGCATCGGCGTCGACAATGTCGACATCAAATCGGCCACCGCGCACGGCGTCGTGGTCATGAACACGCCGTTCGGCAATGCCATCACCACGGCCGAGCATGCCATCGCCCTGATGTTCGCCGTGGCGCGGCAGATCCCGGAGGCCAACGCCTCGACCCAGGCCGGCAAGTGGGAAAAGAACCGCTTCATGGGCACCGAGCTCAGTTTCAAGACCCTGGGCCTGATCGGCTGCGGCAATATCGGCTCGATCGTGGCCGAGCGCGCCATCGGCCTCAAGATGCGCGTGGTGGCCTACGATCCATTCCTGTCGGACCAGCGCGCCCAGGAGCTCGGAGTCGAGAAGGCGACGCTCGACCAGGTGCTGGCCCGGGCTGACTTCATCACCGTGCACACGCCGCTTACCGAGCAGACCAAGAACATCCTCTCGCGCGCCAACCTGATGAAGACCAAGAAGGGTGTGCGCATCATCAACTGCGCGCGCGGCGGCCTTGTCGACGAGCTGGCGGTGCGCGACCTTTTGGTCTCGGGCCATATCGCCGGTGCCGGATTCGACGTCTTCACCGAGGAGCCGGCCAAGACCAACGTCCTGTTCGGCGCACCCAACCTCGTGAGCACGCCCCATCTCGGCGCCGCCACGGTGGAGGCGCAGGAGAACGTGGCGCTGCAGGTCGCCGAGCAGATGGCCGACTACCTGCTGACCGGCGCGGTCGTGAACTCGCTCAACATGCCCAATGTCTCGGCGGAGGACGCGCCCAAGCTCGCGCCCTATCTCGAGCTTGCCGAGAAGCTCGGCTCCTTCGCGGGCCAGCTCACCGACACCGACATCAAGGCGGTGTCGATCGAGTACGAGGGACAGGTGGCGGCGCTCAATATCAAACCGCTGAGCCAGGTCGCGCTGATGGGCGTGCTGCGCCCGCAGCTCACTTCGGTGAACATGGTGAACGCGCCGGTGATCGCCCGCGAGCGCGGCATCGAAGTGGCCGAGGTCAAGCACGAGCGCGCCAGCGACTATAATTCGATGATCCGCCTCACGGTCACCACAGACCACTATACGCGCGCCGTCACCGGCACCTTGTTCGGCGGCAAGCATCCGCGCATCGTCGACATCAAGGGCATCGAGATCGAGGCCGAGTTCGCCCCGCACATGCTCTACATCACCAACGACGACAAGCCGGGCTTCATCGGCCGGCTAGGCACACTGCTGGGCGAGAGCAAGGTCAATATCGCGACCTTCCATCTCGGCCGCGACAAGCCCGGCGGCTCGGCCATTGCGCTGGTCCAGGTCGACCAGCCGATCTCGTCCGCTCTCTTGGGCAAGATCGCCGCTGTCGAGGGCGTGGTTCAGGCCAAGGTGCTGGGTTTCTAAAGGGGCAGAAATCAGTGGCAAACACTGCTTTTGGCCTTGTTTGATGTTCTTGTTTTGTTCTAATTTCTGTGCGTCTCAGAGGACTGGAAACCCAAAGGAGATCGGCCATGGATGGCTCATTCGAATTCTATCGAGATCTGCCCCGACGTCCCAAGCGGCCGGAGCGGCTGTTTTTTGCGACGTTTGCCGGTGCCGCGGGGCATGAGATCGCAGAACGCCAAGACGCGATCATTCGTGATAACGGCTTGAACGGAGCGCCGATCAAGACCGATCGGTTGCACCTGTCGCATCACCACGTCGGAGATTACGAACGTCTGCCGCCCACGTCCGTCTTTGCGGGAACACAAGCCGGACAAGCCGTATCAATGCCCTCGTTTGAGGTGACGTTTGGCGTCATCGCCAGCTTTGAAGCGATGCCGCGGCGTGACGGAAGACCACCCCGATGGCCTGTCGTTCTGGGCGGTGAGGGAGATGGGCTGTTCGAGTTTCACAAGGCGCTCGGCGCCGCCATGCAAAGATTTGGACTGAAGACGGTGGAGCATTTTGCTCCGCATATAACATTGCTCTATAGCTCGCGGCCGATAACGCCGCGGGCGATCAAGCCGATCCGCCTTCGCGTCAGCGAGTTCTGCCTCATCCACAGCGAGATGGGACTCACGCGATACAACATCCTCCATCGCTGGCGGTTAAAGAACTGAATGGCCACACTGCCATCCTGAGCTTCGCAGCCACCGGTACCGGCTTGACGGTGAGGGCCACCGCCACGGCGGCAGGCCCGATCGGAAACGAACCGAAGATCGAATGCCGACGCGGGTTATCGGCAAGCGCACGCCGGCGATCACCTGGTTTCAAGTCAGGCCGGGGCCCGGACTGGTGTCACGCGCACTTTCGCTCCGGTGCGCTCTGCGCCAATTCGGCCCTAAAAAATGGGGATCGCCCGATCGTAGCTCTGTCGGACACCGTTCGTCATACCGGACTTCCGCTGTCGCGGCCCTCGGTCGATTCGTATCGAATGGTCGTCGTGACCTGGTCTCGCCGTCCAGCTCGACGAGGGCGATGGTGACCCGCGCGTTGCCCGGATACCGCGGCTGGTCAAAGTGGTCCGTCGCCACGAGGGTGGGTCGCCGGCTACAACCGCCGTACAGATGCCAGCGAAAGGAAAGCGGTCTATAAAGAAGACTCTTCCCTAGATTATTGCGTCAACGAGGACACTCCGTGGCAAGGCCTGGGTACAATGAGAAACGGCGCAGCCGGGCCCGGGAACAGCCGATCGAACGCACCGTCGACCCGACCGACCCGCGGTTCAACACCGCGTTGGCGCGCGGGATCGCGGTCCTGCGGGCCTTCGAACTCGATGAGCAATTCCTCGGCAATGCCGACATCGCCGCGCGGACGGGAGTGCCGAAAGCGACGATCTCACGGCTCACCCATACACTTACAGAGCTGGGCTATCTCTCTTATCGCGAGGATCTCGGCAAATACGAGATCGCCCCGGGCGTGCTGGGCCTGGCATATCCCTATCTCGCCAACATGCCGGTGCCGGCCATCGCCCGGCCGCTCATGAGCGAGCTCTCCAAAGCGACCGAGACGAATGTCGGACTGGTGATCCTCGACGGGCTGAGCGCCGTGTATCTGGAGAACGCGCTGGGCGAGCCCAACATGAATCGCCGCCAGCGCGTGGGCTT
>DATHNU010000131.1:0-3894 GCA_035485695.1 Reyranella sp.
AGGTCGGCTCGTCGAGGATGATGATGCGGGCGCCCGAGAACAGCACGCGGGCGAGCTCGATCAGCTGCTGCAGGCCGATCGCCAGCGAGCCCATGCGCGCGCGCGGATCGACATCGATGCCGAGGCTCGCAAGATGCTCGCGGGCGCCGGTGAACATGGCCTGCCAGTCGACGATGCCGGCACGGGTCGGCTGCTTGCCGAGATAGACGTTCTCGGCGACGGTGAGGTCGGGCACGACGCTCAGCTCCTGGTGCACCATGCCGATGCCTGCGGCGAGCGCCTCGCGGGCCCCGCGGAAATGCACCTCGCGCCCGTCGATCGCCATGCGGCCCTGGTACTGCGTATGTAGGCCGGCGATGATCTTCATCAGGGTCGACTTGCCGGCGCCGTTCTCTCCGACCAGGCCGTGGATCTCGCCGCGGCGCAGCACGAAGTCGACGTCGCTCAGCGCCGCGACGCCGCCGAACGACTTGGAGATGCCGTGCATGGCAAGCGGTGGCGTCATCGGCAACGAGGCCACAATTCAAGTGCCTCCCCCGGAAAACGGACAGGGCTATCGCACATGCCAATTCCCGTCGTCTCGACCGGAGCGCCCCTCGACTTCGCTTGGGGTAAACGCCACGCGGAGCGGAGAGAGCTTCTCTCCCCGATAAGCGGCCTGTCGTGGAGAGAAGGTCTCTCCGCGCGGCACGTAGCCTGCCCTGAGCGAAGTCGAGGGGGGCCTTGCTCGAGACGACAGGAATCTTTGCGAACCCGCATTCCGCGCGACATAAAATTTGTTTTCCGCAATTTCCGCTACCCCGCTAGTGCCCTCCAGGGCCGGATTGCTGGCACCGCCGGCATTGGGGATGCCGGCAAGACGCCACGTCCACCTGGAAACAGAGTGTCTTAGGCGTCGAACCATCGACGAGGCTGACCATGGCGCCAATCCTTCTGCTGGGCGGGGGAAGCATAGGCCAAACTTAAGTATAAATCAAGTGATAGTTTAGTATATCTGCTGGCGCGGGGCTCGACGGGCCGAGCGGGGAGACCTTCTCTCCACGATAGGCCGCTTATCGTGGAGAAAAGGTCTCTCCGCTCCGCGTGGAGTTTACCCCGAGCGAAGTCGAGGGGCGCTCCGGTCGAGACGACGAAAATCGCGACGCGCAAAAGCCCTGGTATGGTGACGGCGTCAGATCAGGAAGTGATCCTCCATCCACTGCATGCCGGCGGCGTTCTCCTTGGTGACGACCGGACCGTCGGTGACGACGCTCTTGGGAATGCCCGTACCGGCCTTCTCCCCGGCGGTGACGGCGGCCACGCCGGCGACGATGGCGCCGCCGTGGATGCGGCAGGATGGATTGCGCACCGTGGCGAACATGCGGCCGTCGGCGACGGCGCTGATCGCCGGCGGCATGGCGTCGACACCGCCGATCAGGATGTTGGTGCGGTTGCGCGCCTTCATGATGTTGTAGGCCGCGAGCGCCATGTCGTCGTTGTGGAAGAACGCCGCGTCGATCTCGGGATACTTGGTGAGATAGGTCTCCCACAGACGCGCCGTCTTGGACACGTCCCAATCGGCCGGCTGGGTGTCGAGCACCTGAATGTTGGGATATTGCTTCACCACCGATTCGAAGCCCTTGGCCCGGCCCTGCGCACCGGTATGGCCGAGCGCGCCCTGGGTCATGATGATCTTGCCCTTGCCGCCCATCTTGGTGACCAGCGCCTGGGTGACGGCCGAGCCCATGAACTCGTTGTCGGGCGCCAGGAAGCTGTGCACGTTGATCTTGTCCAAGGGCGCGATCAGCGTATCCATGTCGATGACCGGCGTGCCCGCGTCGATCATCTTTTGCACCGGCTGAGTCAGCGTGCCGATGCCGAAGGCCTGGATGGCGACGAAATCCCACTTCTGCGACGCCATGTTGTCGATCGCGGCGCGCTGCTTGACGGCGTCGAGCTGGCCGTCGAACCAGGTCACGTCGACATTGAAGAGCTTGCCCCAGTATTCGGCCGCCGCCTTGCCCTGGGCGCACCAGGTGGCCTGAAGGCCGGCATTGGAGAAGGCAGCCTTCAGCGGCTTCTCCGAGCGCCCAGCCGCGATGCCCGCGGCCATGGCCTCGCTGATGCCGAGAACGCCAAGTGTCGCGACCGCTCCGCCCACCGACGCGACGGTGAGAAAATCACGCCTGCCTTTGTTCAACGTGTCCGTCATCGCTTCCTCCTTGGTCAACCGGTCGATTGCCGGTGTTGACGAAAGTCTGGCAGCGAGCCCTACGAGCGGCAAGGCGTGGCGCCACCCGCACAGGGGCAGTCAGCTAGTCCTTTTTGAGTGGCCACTGGTGCAAATTCCGAAAGTCGTCACTTCCTCCCCGGCATCGCTGGGGAGGTGGCGGCGTCTTACGCCGACGGAAGGGTCATGCGCTTTGCCTACAATATAAGTCACGACCCCTCCATGAGCGGGCCAGAGGCCCGCGGTCCGGAAAAGCATGACGCGCCGCGCCGCCAACCTAATCCTTCTTCGCGGGCGGCAGACGCAACGCGATATGCAGTTCGCGCAGCTTCTCCGGCGGCAGCTCGGTCGGCGCGTCCATCATCAGGTCGACCGCCTGCTGGTTCATCGGGAAGGTGATGACCTCGCGGATGTTGGGCTCGTCGGCCAGCAGCATGACGATGCGATCGATGCCGGGCGCGGCGCCGCCGTGCGGCGGCGCGCCGTAGCGGAAAGCGTTCAGCATGCCGCCGAATCGCCGCTCGACCTCTTCCCGGCTGTAGCCGGCGATGCCGAAGGCCTTGAACATGATTTCCGGGCGATGGTTGCGGATGGCGCCCGAGCAGAGCTCGATGCCATTGCAGACGATGTCGTACTGCCACGCATTGATGGTCAGCGGATCCTGGCTCTCGAGCGCCTCCAGCCCGCCCTGCGGCATCGAGAACGGGTTGTGGCTGAAGTCGATCTTCTTGGCCGTCTCGTCGTACTCGAACATCGGAAAGTCGATGATCCAACAGAATTCGAAAGCGTGCTCGGCGACCAGCCCCATCTCCTGGCCGACCTTGGTGCGCACCTGGCCGGCGAACTTCCAGGCCGCGTCCGGCTTGTCGGCGACGAAGAACACGGCGTCGCCATCTTCCGCGCCGGTCAGCGCCTTGAGCTTGGCCAGCCGCTCGCCGGTGACGAACTTGGCGATCGGGCCCTTGCCCGCGCCGCCCTCGAGCACGATGTAGCCCAGGCCGGGCTTGCCCTCGGCCTGCGCCCACGCGTTGAGCTTGTCGAAGAAGCTGCGGGGCTGCGCGGCGGCCTTGGGCGCCTTGAGCGCGCGCACCACGCCGCCCGACGCCACGATGCCGGCGAACACCTTGAAGTCGGAGCCGGCGAAGACCTCGCCGGCATCGACGATCCTGAGCGCGTTGCGCAGGTCGGGCTTGTCGGTCCCATAGGTCAGCAGCGCCTCGGCATAGGGGATGCGCGGGAACGGGAACGGCGTCACCTTGCGCGGCGCCTCGAGGCCGAAGCCCGCGAACTCCTCGAACACGCCGCCCAGCACCGGCTCGATGGCGGCAAACACGTCTTCCTGGGTGACGAAGCTCATCTCGAAGTCGAGCTGGTAGAACTCGCCCGGCGCTCGATCGGCTCGCGCGTCTTCATCCCGGAAGCAGGGTGCGATCTGGAAGTAGCGGTCGAAGCCCGACACCATCAGGAGCTGCTTGAACATCTGCGGCGCCTGGGGCAGCGCATAGAACCGGCCGGGATGCAGCCGGCTCGGCACGACGTAGGAGCGCGCGCCCTCCGGGCTGTCGGCGGTCAGGATCGGCGTCTGGAACTCCATGAAGCCCTGCTCGATCATGCGCCGGCGCAAGGAGGCGATGACCTGGCTGCGCAGCACGATGTTCTTGTGCAGCTTGTCCTTGCGCAGGTCG
>DATHNU010000132.1:0-4902 GCA_035485695.1 Reyranella sp.
GCTGACATCGGGGCCGAGCTGGCGCGCGTCGTGGGGGCGGAGATGGCGTTCATCCGTGTCATCGACGCCGAGCTCGTAAACGCCGCCGACACCGGCATTCAACCCGATGTCTTCGTCGCCTCGGCCAAGGACGACGCGCGAAAGCTGATCGACGACTTTCGCAAGCATCTCCCGCAGCCGTCGGCCGCTCTGGACTTCATCCAGATCGGTTCCCCGCAAACCGAGATCGTCAAGGCGGCGAAGGACTGGCCGGCGGACCTGATCGTGATCGGCAGCCATGGCCGCGGAGGCATAGAGCGCGCCCTGCTGGGGAGCGTCGCCGAGGGCGTCATGCGCCGGGCTCCCTGTCCGGTTCTGGTCGTGCGAGCGAAGGAGTAAGTTGACCGCGCGTCGCCTGGACCGCAGCCGGCTATCGAGATCCAAGGAGAGAATTGTGACGGCATCGCCACCAGCAGCGACCGAGGCGCCGACCGCGGCATCGACCGATATCGGCCTGTTCGAGGCCCTCTACACCGCCCGGTCGCTGCGGCGTTTCAAGCCCGACCCGGTACCGCAAGAGCTGATCACGCGGGTGCTCGATGCCGCCATCCGCGCCTCGAGCGGCGGCAACACGCAGCATTGGAACTTCATCGTCGTGCGCGATGCGGAGAAACGTCGCCAGCTCGGCGCGCTCTATCGCAAGGCCTCCGACTATACGGCCGGCGTCTATGCCGCGCGGCCCAAGCCCGACCATCTGACCCAGGCGCAATATGACCGGTTCCTGGCGGGTAGCGGCTATCTCTGGGACCACATGGCCGACGCGCCGGTCATCCTGGTGCCGTGCCTGTTGAAGCGCGAGCCGCCCGAGCGCGCGAGCCTGCCGGAGGTCGTCCAGGCGCGCTATGCTGAGCATCTCGCCAACCAGCAGCGCATCAGCGGTTCCAGCATCTATCCGGCCATCCAGAATATCATCCTGGCCTGTCGGGCGCTGGGCCTGGGCACGGTGATCACCACCAATCACATCCTCTACGAGGATGAGGTCAAGGCCGTGCTCGGCATGCCGGAAGGCGCCGCCACCTTCGCCCTGATGCCGATGGGCTATCCGACGGGAAAATACGGACCGCTCACCCGCAAGCCGGTGGCCGAGGTGACCTACGCCGATACCTGGGGCAGTGCCTGGCCCGGCGCGATCGGCGGAGGCCGTGCGACCTGAGTAGATGCTTCGGCTCGTCACCGCAGAACTTCAGATTTTTCGCTCGTAGCGTCTAAGACCTGGTGCTCCCGTTAGCGCTTCCCAGGCCACGCTTTTCCTCGGGCGCGGTAACCAATCTGGTTGGGCGGGTGGGCCGACCCCAGCGGTTTGGGTTGATCAGCCTTCTCCTCTATCATCTTGGAGAGTGACACGTCGCCCTTGGCGTCACTCTGGAGGCTGCATGGCGCTACTCATCATCAACCTGGACAAGGTCATCGGCAATGCCCAGGCATGGCGCGACGCATTCAGGGAGCAGCTTCCCGATCTGCCAATTCGCGTCTGGCCCGATGCGGGCGAGTTGAAGGACATCGAATACCTCGCGTTCATGCATCCGGATTTCGACCTGCTTCCGGCCTTTCCCAACCTGAAAGCCATGTTCAGCCGTTCGGCCGGCGTGGAGGCCTTCGCCCGGCATCCGAAGCTGCCGAAGGTCCCGCTCGGCAAGGTAGAACCACCGGGCGGCGATCCGATGATGACGGAATACGTCATCATGCACGTCTTGCGCTTGCATCGCGATATGCCGGCCTACCAGGCGGCCCAGGCGAACCGGGAATGGCGCAGGGTACCGATCATCCGGCCCGAGCAACGGCGGGTTGGTTTTCTGGGCTTCGGAATGATGGCCAAGGCGCCGGCGCTGGTCCTGCAGTCGCTGGGCTTCAAGGTCTCCGCGTGGGTCCGCTCACCGCGGCAGGCTGCGGAGGTCCCCCTCTTCCATGGCCGGGATCAGCTCGCGCCGTTTCTCGGTCAGACGGACATCGCCGTCTGCCTGTTGCCGCTGACGGCGGAGACCGAGGGCATCTTCTGCGCGCGCACGTTTGCCATGATGCCCAGAGGAGCCATGCTGGTGAACGTCGGTCGCGGCAAGCATGTGGTGGACAAGGATCTGATCGCCGCGCTCGATTCGGGACAGTTGTCGTACGCCGCATTGGACGCGCTTTGGCCCGAGCCGCTGCCGCCGGAAAGCCCGCTTTGGCTTCATCCCAAGGTTACGGTCATGCCGCACGTGGCGCGCCGGCCGACCGTGGCCCAGCTCGTGACCGAGGTCGCCGCGAACATCCGCAGCCTCGATAGCGGAGGACGGCTTCTGCAGGAAATCGACGTCACGCAGGGCTACTGATCGATCCATGGCCGCGTACCGCAGCTTTCTCTTCGCTCCCGGGAACCATGCGCGAAAGGTCATGAAGGTCTTCGGTTGCGGCGCCGACAACGTGATCCTCGACCTCGAGGATGCGGTCGCCAAGGCCGAGAAGGTCGCGACCCGCGCGCTCGTCGTGGAGGCGTTGAAACGGCCGCGCAGGTGCGGCGCCTACGTTCGGGTCAACGCCTTCAGCACCGAGTTCTGTTATGGCGACGCGGTGGCGGTGGTCGGTCCCGGGCTCGACGGCATCATCCTGCCGATGGTCGAGAGCCGCGAGCAAATCGTCGCCTTCGACTGGTTGCTGGGCTCGCTCGAGCGCGAGCGCGGCCTGCCGCCGGGTGGCATCGACATCATCCCGATCATCGAAACGGGGAAAGGTATCGCCAACGCCCGCACCGTCGCTGCCGCCGGCACCCGGGTGAAGCGCATGGCCTTCGGCGCCGGCGACTACACCCTCGACATGAACATGGAGTGGACGCTCGCCGAGAGCGAGCTCGAGCATGCCCGGGCAGAGATGGCGGTGGCGTCCCGCGCCGGCGGCCTCGAAGCGCCGATCGACACCGTGTGGGTGCACATAAACGACCTCGAGGGTCTCGCAAGCTCGGCAAGGCGGGCAAAGCAGCTCGGCTTCCAGGGCAAGATGTGCATCTACCCGCCGCAGGTCGAGCTGGTGAACCGCGCGTTCACGCCGACCGAACAGGAGATCGCCTTTGCGAGACGCGTCGTCGCTGCTTTCGAGAAGGCCGAGCGTGAGGGTTCCTCGTCGATCCAGCTGGACGGTTACTTCATCGACTACCCGATCGTCTACAAGGCGCAACGTACGCTCGACGTCGTCGGCGGCACCGAAGAGGCGAGCTGAGTTTCCAGAGGCTTTCGGCGAAGACGAAATCACCTCACCCTGAGGAGCGGCCCGGAGGGCCGCGTCTCGAAGGGTGGGAGAGCGGCACCTTGCCTGATGCCCATGCTTCGAGACGCACCGCTTCGCGGTGCTCCTCAGCATGAGGTTTGTTTGTCGTCGAACTGGGTTCAGCGATTCCGTCTCGGTCGAAAAGACTCTCGCGTCGCCCGCGATCCCTCAGATCACCCCTTCGCCTTCCAGGGTGCGCAAATCCGCGGCGGTCATTCCCAGCAGCCTGCCGTAGACCTCGGCGTTGTGCTGGCCCAGGCCGGGGCCCAGCGTGTCGATACCGCCCGGCGTGTCGGTGAGGCGAGGCACCACGTTCGGAACGGCCAGATCGCCGGCGCGCGGGTCGCTTACGCGGGCGATGTTGCCGCGTGCTGCGTAGTGCGGGTCCCGGAAGAGTTCGTCGACCGATGCCACGATGCCGCATGGCACTTCCGCGGTGTCACACAGTTGGACAGCTTCCTGTTGCGTATGCTTCTTCGCCCAGTCGGCGACAAGGCCGTCGACCGCGGCGCGCTGCTTCTCACGCTGGGCGATGGTCCCGTAGATGCCGTTGCCGGCCACCTCGGGACAGCCCATCAGCTCGGCCATACGGGCGAAGATCTTGTCGTTGGTGCAGGCGATGGCGATCCAGCGTCCGTCGCCGGTCTGGTAATGGCTGTGCGGACAGACGTTGGGGGCCGCCGCGCCCATGCGCTGGCGGATGAATCCGACCTTGTCATAGGCGGGCGCCATCTCGTCGAGGATGCGGAAGATCGGCTCGTAAAGCCCGATGTCGATCTGCTGGCCTCGGCCGGTTTTGTCGCGCGCGCGCAGCGCCATCATCACCCCGAGCGCGCCGTAAAGGCCGGACATGTAGTCGGCGAGCGTTGCCGAGCCCGGTGTCACGGGCGGCCCGTCCGGCTCGCCGGCCAGGAAGGAGATGCCGCCGAAGGCGTTGCCGATCCGCCCGAACCCGGGCTTGTGACTGTAAGGCCCGGTCTGGCCGTAGCCCGAGACGCGCAGCATCACGAGGCGCGGGTTCGCGGCGCTCAGGACGTCCCAACCGAGGCCCCAGCCTTCCAGCGTGCCCGGCTGGAAGTTCTCGGTCAGCGCGTCGGCCTTGGCGACGAGCTGCTGGAGGATGGCCGCACCCTTGGGCGACTTGAGATTGAGCGTCACCGATTTCTTGTTGCGCGCTTCCGACAGCCAAACCAGCGTGTCGCCGCATTCGCTCACCGTGCCCAGCCTGCGGCAGGGGTCGCCGACCTTGGGCTGCTCGACCTTGATCACCTCCGCGCCGAACTCCGCCATGATGGTCGCGCAATATGGTGCCGCGATGTAGGTGGCGATGTCGATCACACGCAGCCCGGCGAGCGGGCGGTTGTTGGGAGCACTGTCGGACACGATGCGGTTCCTTATCTCTCACAATGCCTGAGCCACCTTCGGCATGACCTCGGCGGCGAACAGCTCGAGCGTGTCGACCACCTGGGAGTGCGGCATGCCGACCCAATGCACGGACAGGATCATCCGGTTGACGCCCAGGCGCTTATTGTAGCCGACGATCTGCTCGGCGACCTCGTCGGACGATCCCAGCAGGAAACGATCGCGGGTGAGCTCGTCAAAGTCGAGTGAAAGGTCGTCGTCTCC
>DATHNU010000133.1:0-3007 GCA_035485695.1 Reyranella sp.
TTCCTCGACCTTCTGACCGGCAACAAGGTCTCGGTCGGCCCGCCCTTCTTCAACGCCACCTTCGTGCCGATCTGCGCGCCGCTCTTCGCCGCGCTCTGCGTCGGGCCCTTCCTCGGCTGGAAGCGCGCCGAGCTGTGGCCGGCGCTGCTGCAGCTCCGCGTCGCCTTCGTGATCTCGGTGATCGTGGCCATCGTCGCGTCCTATGCCATCGACGGCCGCGCCACCCTGGCGGCGATCGCCTTCGGCTTCGGCGTCTGGCTGATCGTGGGCAGCCTGGTCGAATTTGCCAGCCGCCTGCGGCTGGGTCGCGTGCCGCTCGCCGATTCGCTGCGCCGCTTCAAGGCCACGCCGCGCGCCAGCCTCGGCATGACGATCGCCCACACCGCGCTGGGCTTCGTCGTGCTGGGCGCGGTCGCCACCAGCGCCTGGCATCTCGAGCTGATGCACACCATGAAGCCCGGCGAGACGGTTTCCTTCGCGGGCTACCAGGTGACCCTGCAGAAGGTCGCAGAGGTGAAGGGCGCCAACTACATCGCCGAGCGCGCCACCTTGGCCGTCGCCTATGACGGCCGGCCCTACACCACGATGCAGCCCGAGCGCCGCCTGTTCCTGGTGCAACGCCGCCAGGTCGCCGAGACCGCCATCCACACCAACCTGCTGCGCGACTTCTATGTCACCTTGGGCGAGGGCGACGCCAACGGCGGCTGGGTGATCCGCCTCTATCTCAATCCGCTGGCGCCCTGGATCTGGCTGGGCGCCGCGATGTGCGCCTTCGGCGGCTTCGTCTCACTCTCCGACCGCCGCCTGCGCATCGGCGCGCCGTCACGGCGGCCGGTGGTGCAGGCGGCGGAATGATCATGTGCTGGGAGCGCGCCACTCCAGTGGCGCATCTTCTCATGAGCATGAGCGCCACTGGAGTGGCGCGCTCCCGGCAAAGATCCCAGCCATGAGCCGCCGTCTCCTCTTCCTCCTGCCGCTGCTGACGCTCGCCTTGATGGCGGGCTTCTTCGCCTGGTCGCTGCTGGCCGGGCGCGACCCCGCGTCGATCGGTTCGGTCCTGGTCGGCCGCCCCGCGCCGCATCTCGACCTGCCGGCGCTGCGCGCAGGCGATCCGCCGCTCACCGATGCGCTCCTGAAGAGCGGCAAGCCGGTGCTGGTGAATTTCTTCGCCAGCTGGTGCGCGCCTTGCCTGGCCGAGCATCCGCTGTTCACGCGTCTCAAGGAGCGCGAGGGGGCGACCATCATCGGCATCGCCTGGAAGAACAAGCGCGACGAGGCCGAGGCGTGGCTGAAGCGCCTGGGCGATCCGTTCAAATCGGCCGGCCTCGATCTCGACGGCAAGACCGGCCTCGACTGGGGCCTGTCGGGCGTGCCGGAGACTTACGCCATCGACGGCCAGGGCATCGTGCGCATGCACTTCCGCGGGCCGATCACCGAACGGGATCTGACCGAGAGCATCCTGCCGTTCTTGCAGGGTGGCAAATGACGTTGCCTCCCGCACGCTGTCATCCCGAGGGCGCAGCGCGAGGGACCTTTAAGGCCCCAGCAAAGGTCCCTCCCTTCGGCTTCGCTCAGGGCAGGCGCTGCGCTCGGGATGACAGTTTTGGTGTTGCGCCTGCCATGCCTCATGCCTGCCGCCGCATATGGCGAATGCTGTGCGTGATGCTCCTGTTGCTCTTCTCCTTCCCTGCGCTTGCCGTCGAGCCGTCGGAAGTGCTGTCCGACCCGGTGCTGGAAGGCCGCGCGCGCACCATCGGGCAGGCGCTGCGCTGCGTCGTCTGCCAGAACCAGTCGATCGACGATTCGGCGGCCGAGGTGGCGCACGACATGCGCCGCGCCGTGCGCGAGCGCCTGACGGCGGGCGACAGCAACGAGCAGGTCTTCGCCTTCATGGTCGCGCGGTACGGCGACTACGTGCTGCTGAAGCCGCCCTTCAAGACCGGCACCCTGGTGCTGTGGCTGGGCGCGCCGCTGCTGCTGCTGATCGCGGGCGGCGCCCTGCTGGTGGCCGCGCGCCGCCGCCAGCGCGCCGGGATCGCCGCCCCCCAGCCGCTGAGCGACGAGGAGCGGCAGCGCCTCGACGAGCTGCTGGCGACCGAACGGTGTCATCCCGAGCGCAGCGCCAGCCCTGAGCGAAGCCGAAGGGAGGGACCTTTGAGGCAAAGCGAAAGGTCCCTCGGCCTGCGGCCTCGGGATGACAGCTAGACCGTGCTCGAATTCCTCCTCGCACTCCTCACCACGGCGACGGTCGGCGTCCTGCTGGTCCCGCTGTTGCGGTCGCGCACAACCTCGACCGGCCGGCGCGAGGGCGAGCTCGCGATCTATCGCGACCAGCTGGCCGAGATCGAGCGCGAACGCGCCGCCGGCACCCTGCCCGAAAGCGAAGCCGCCGCCGCCCGCATCGAGGTCGAGCGGCGCATTCTCGCGGCCGGCGATCAGCCGCCGCCTGCGGCCCATGCCGACGCCACCTTGCACAAAATCCTGCCGCCGGTGCTGGCGCTCGCCATCCCGCTGCTGGCGCTCGGCCTCTACCTGCAGTCGGGCCGCCCCGGCCTGCCCGCAGCGCCCTTCGTCGCCGGCAAGCCGCCGCCCACCGCCGACGAGCCGTTCTCCGTCGAAAAGCTGTTGGCCGCGGCGCGGGCGCGCCTCGCCAACCAGCCCGACGATCCCGACGCGCTCTCCGCCCTGGGCGAAGCGCTCACCCTCGAGGCCAACGGCACGGTGACCGCGCCCGCCGTCGATTCCTTCAACAAGGCGCTGGCCAATCAACCCGACGATGCGCGCGCGCTCTATTATCTCGGCCTGCACGAGGCCCAGAGCGGCGACAGCCGCGCCGCCCTCGCCCGCTGGCGCGCGCTTCTCGCCAAGAGCCCAACCGACGCGCCCTTCCTGCCCATGCTGCGGGCCGAGATCGAGCGGGTCGCCAAGGCGGCCGGCGTCGATCCGGACATTCCCGCGGCGCCGGCCGGCATGCCCCAACCCCCCAACTCCCAACCATCGCGTGAGC
>DATHNU010000134.1:0-2846 GCA_035485695.1 Reyranella sp.
ATGGCCGGTCATCACCACGACCGAGCCGTCCTCGTTGACGCTCACCTGGGCGCTCGATTCGCCGCCGGCGTTGAACCAGTAGCCGCTGGCCACGCCGCGGCCCTGGTTGGGCTTGAGCGGCGCCTTGTAGTGCGGATGGGCAATCGCCTGTTTCAGCGTCTCCTGATAGTCCATGACCGGATAGACCGGACCATGCACTGCCTTGGTGCCCTGCTTGGCGGAGTTCTTGAGGCGGAGCTCGAGCGGATCCATCCCGATCTTTTCGGCGATCTCGTCCAGCACGCACTCGACGGCATAGGCGCCGATCGGCGCGCCGGGCGCGCGGTAGGCCGCGACCTTCGAGCGGTTGGAGACGACGTCGTAGCCCAGCGTGTGGGCGTTCTCGATGTCGTAGGGCCCGAAGGCGCAGCCGGCGGCACCGCGGATCGGCGAGCCGGGAAAGGCGCCGGCCTGCAGCCAGTAGGTGCCCTGGCCGGCGACGATGGTGCCGTCCTTCTTTGCGCCGATCCTGACCTTGCTCACCGAGCCCGAGGTCGGGCCCGAAGCGCGGAACACCTCCTCGCGCGACATCACCATCTTGACCGGCTTGCCCGACTTGCGGGCCAGCGCCAGCGCCAGCGGCTCGAGGTAGACGATGGTCTTGCCGCCGAAGCCGCCGCCAATCTCCGCCGGAATGGCGCGGATATCGCTTTGCTGCATGCCCGTCAGCAGCGCGGACATGGCGCGGACCATGAACTGGCCCTGGCTCGAGCTCCAGATCGTGGCCTTGCCGTCGGTGACGCTCACCAGGCAGGCGTGCGGCTCGATATAGCCCTGGTGCACGGCCTCGGTCTTGAAGCTGCGCTCGACGATCACGTCGGCCTGCTTGAAGCCGGCCTCGACGTCGCCCTTCTTATGCTCGATCGTGCCGGCGATGTTGGACGGTTTGTCCTGGAATTTGACGTGGTCGTGCAGGATGGGCGCGCCCGGCTTGATCGCATCCTCGACGTCGATCGCCCAGGTCAGCACCTCGTAGTCGACCTTGATCAGCTTGAGCGCTTCGGCAGCGATACTTTGCGAAATGGCGGCGACGGCGGCCACCGGATGGCCGTGGAAAAGCGCCTTCTCGCGCGCCATGACGTTGCGGCACATCCAGCGCATGTCCTGGATGCCCAGCATCACCGGGCCCTTGGCGACCGGGAAATCGACGATGTCCTTCGACGTGATCACCGCCTCGACGCCCGGCAGGGCCTCGGCCTTCGAGGTGTCGATCGACTTGATGCGAGCATGGGCATGCGGGCTGCGCAGTACCTTGCCCCAGATCATGCCGGGCATGGTCGTGTCGGCGGCGTAGGCCGCCCGTCCCGTAACCTTGTCGGCGCCGTCGGGCCGGGGGGTGCGCTTGCCGATCCATTTGTTGTCCGGATTTTCAGCGGTCATGGTGGTGGTCCTATCCCGTTCGGTGTGGCTTGCAAAATCGTCGGTCAATCAGAGCTTGTCGTGACCGCAAGATCAAGCACCATGCGGGTCCGAGGGAGCCTGAATAGAGGGAGATCACGGCCATGCCGCATGAGGTCCTGCGCAAAATCCTGCCGGTTGTCGGATGGGCCGAAGATCAGGCCGCCGCCGTCGCCTTCACCGGCGGCAGCGATCCCGTGCTGCCGACGCCGTTCCGCATCGGCCTGGCGGGGGCGGCGACCGTGGCGGCGGCCGGGCTGGGCGCCGCCGGGCTGTGGCAGGTGCGGACCGGCCGCACTCAGCAGATCACCGTCGACCTGCGCCGGGCCACGGCATCGCTGCGCAGCGGCCACTACATGAAACTGGGCGAGGGGCACCTGTCGCCCAGGCGCAACGACATCATGGGCTGCTATCGCACCCGCGACGGGCGCTGGAGTTACCTGCACTGCAACTTCCCCAACCATCGCGCGGCGGCGCTGGGCGTGCTGAGCGTGGCCGAGGATCGCAGCGCGGTCGCGGCCGCGGTGGCCAAGTGGAATGCCGCCGACCTCGAGGAGGCGATCATCGCCGCCAAGGGCGCCGGCGGCATGGTGCGGACACAGGCCGAATGGAAGCAGCATGCGCAGGCCGCCGCCATCGCGGCCCTGCCGCTGATGGAGATCGTGCGCATCGGCGACAGCCCACCCGAGCCGTTGCCCAAGGGCGATCGTCCGCTGGCGGGCATCCGCGTGCTCGACCTCACGCGCGTACTGGCCGGGCCGACCTGCGCGCGCACCCTGGCCGAGCATGGCGCCGACGTGATGAAGATCAGCGCCGCGCACCTGCCCAATCTCGGCTACCAGGAATGGGACACCGGGCACGGCAAGCTCTCGGCGCAGCTCGACCTCCGCCAGCCGGCCGATCTCGAAACCCTGCGCGGGCTGGTGCGCGAGACCGATGTATTCTCGCAGGGTTACCGCCCGGGCAGCCTGGCCGGCCGCGGCCTCGCGCCCGAGGAGCTGGCGGCGCTGCGGCCCGGCCTCGTCTATGTGTCGCTCTCGGCCTTCGGCCACAGCGGGCCGTGGGCGGGGCGGCGCGGCTTCGACACTGTCGTGCAGACCGTGAGCGGCATGACGACCCGCCAGGCCGAAATCGTCCCGGGCAAGACGGAGGGCCCGCAATTCTATCCGGTGTCGGCGATCGACTATTGCACCGGCTACCTGATGGCGTTCGGCGCCATGGTAGCGCTGCAGCGCCGCGCGCGCGAAGGCGGCAGCTGGCTGGTACGCATCTCGCTCGCCCAGGTCGGCAAGTGGATGGCCGATCTCGGCGAGGTGCCGGCGGCGGCGCTCGCCCAGGTGCCGGCCGAGTTCGGCGAGGCCGAACTCGAGAGCTGGTCGACCGTGAGCCAGACGCCGTCCGGCCCGCTG
>DATHNU010000135.1:0-2086 GCA_035485695.1 Reyranella sp.
GATCACGATCCAGGTCAGGAGCGGCGAGTAGAAGAACATGACGGCGAGAAAGACGAAGGTGAACAACAGGTCGATGACGAGCGTCAGCGCCGAGCTCGTCAGGAAGTTGCGGATGTTCTCGAGCTCGCGCACGCGGGCGACGGAATCGCCCACGCGACGCGCCTGGAAATAGGCGATCGGCAGCGCCAGGAGATGGCGGAACAGCCGCGCCCCCAGCTCGACGTCGATCCGGTTGGTGGTGTGGGAGAACACATAGGTCCGCAGGATGCCGAGAACGGTCTCGAAGACGCCGATCGCGACCAGGCCGACGACCAGGACGTCGAGCGTGCTCATGCTGCGATGCACCAGCACCTTGTCAATGACGACCTGGAAGAACACCGGCGAGATCAGTGCAAAGAGCTGGAGGAAGAACGAGGCAACCAGCACCTCGCCCAGCAGCCCGCGATATTTGTGCACCGCGCCCAGGAACCAGGTGACGTCGAACCGCCGCCCGAGGTCGGTCAGCTTTGCGCGTCGCGTCATCAGGACGAGGCGGCCGTCCCACACGGCCTCGAGCTCGGCCCGCGTCATCATCGTAGGCCGCTGGGCATCCGGCGCCTGGACGAGGATCTTGTCCTCGCTAACCTTGCCGAGCAGCAGAAACCCGCCGTCGCGCAAAGCAGCGATTGCCGGCAGGGGCGTGCGGGCCAGGCGGTCCCATCTCGTCCTCGACTCGCTGGCCTTGAGGCCGAGCTGCCGGGCGCAGCGCAGCATCTCGGGCACACCGATCGCGTCGCTGCCGAACTGATGACGGATCTGCGCCGGATCGACGCTGAGCCCGTGGAAGCGCAGCAGCATCACGAGCGCGGCGAGCCCGCGATGCTCCGAAATGCCGTCGCCGGTCTGGCTTGTCATGTCATGTTCACGCGCCGGTACGCCGCCCTTGCGGAACCCTCAAACGGGCGGCCGAATGGTTGCACGACCGAGCCTACGACAGTTGGTGGCCAAGCGACATCGTGTCCGTGTGTCCAAGGACACACTCTCTGCAATATGCGCCCCGCGCGGAGATCAGATGAGCGGCTTGGCCAAGTACTTTTAATCGGACGGCTGCATCGTGCTAATGCACCACCGGCGGGCGCACTTCGGCCAGACCGTCGACGTCGGTGGCCGAGATGGTGGTGCGGACCATCGAGCGTTCCTTCTTGTAGTCCCACGGCCGGCCGCGATGGAGCATGGCGCGATTGTCCCACATCACGGCGTCGCCCTGGCGCCATTTGTGGGTGTAGACGAACTCGCGCCGCGTCGCCTCGTCGAGCAGCTGGGCGAGCAGCTGGCGGGCATCGCGGTCGTCCATGCCGTCGATGGCATAGGCGTGGCTCGCGACATAGAGCGCGCGCCGGTCGTTCGCGGGGTTGCGCCAGTTGAGCCGCCAGCGCACCGGCGGCAGCGCCTTGCGCTCCTCGGCATTGGCGAGGTCGGGATGAATCTGGTCGCGGCTGTTGGCGTAGGAATGCGTCGCCACGGAATCCCTGAGCCTGGCCTGCATGTCGGCTGGCAGGCGCTCCCAGGCAAGCCGCGTCGAGGTGAATTCGGTGTCGCCATCCTCGCCCGGCAGCACGCGCGCGGTGAGCACGGACGCGAGCGCTGGCGTTTTCTTGAACGAGGAGTCGGTGTGCCAGAGCGCATTGGCCTTGGCGACCAGTACCTGGCGATGGTCGGGCGGCAGGATCTCGCCCTTGTCGCCGAGGTTGGTCAGGCGGGAGTAGAAGCCGCCGGCGCCGAGCGAGGCCACCTTGGTGAGTTCGAGCGGCCCGAAGGCGCGGCTGTAGGCGACCTGGACGTCGTCGGCGATCGGCTGGTCGCGGAACACCAGGAGCGAATGGGTCTCGAAGGCCGCGCGCACCGCCTTGTAGGCCTCCGCGTCGGTCGCGACGTCGAGCATGGTGACTCCCTTCACCTCGACACCGAATCCAGGCCCCAGCGGAACCAGCTCCATCTCGTTCCTCCTCGCGGTTCTTATATGCAGGGGATTTTATCGCACGGCGGCGGCAGGCGGCTATAGTACGTAGCCGACATGGCAACGATAAAGTCCTATTTTATTGGCTTT
>DATHNU010000136.1:0-2953 GCA_035485695.1 Reyranella sp.
GAGAACATGTCGTTCGGGCTGAAGCTCAAGCGCACGCCCAAGGACGAGATCGACCGGCGGGTCAAGCAGGCGGCCCAGATCCTCGACATCACCGAGCTTCTCGACCGCAAGCCCAAGCAGCTCTCGGGCGGCCAGCGACAGCGCGTCGCCATGGGCCGCGCCATCGTGCGCGATCCCAAGGTCTTCCTGTTCGACGAGCCGCTCAGCAACCTCGACGCCAAGCTGCGCGTGCAGATGCGCACCGAGATCAAGAAGGTGCACCAGAAGGTCCGCACCACCACGGTGTACGTGACTCACGACCAGGTCGAGGCGATGACGCTCGCCGACCGCGTGGTGGTGATGAATGCCGGCCTGATCGAGCAGGTCGGCTCGCCCAACGACCTCTACCATTCGCCGACCACCAAGTTCGTGGCGGGCTTCATCGGCTCGCCGGCGATGAACTTCATCCCCTGCCATCTCGAGCAGGCCGCCGGCGCGCTCCGCGTGCGGCTGAGCGATACGCTGGCCTTCCCGGTGCCGGCCGAACGTACCTCTCGCTATGCGAGCCATGCCGGCAAGGCGAACCTCGTGCTGGGTTTGCGCCCCGAGCACATCATCGAGACCCGGCCGCATGTCGAACCCAACCAGCACGATTTCGACATTCCGATCGAAGTCGTCGAGCCGATGGGCATGGAAACCTTGGTCTATTTCCCCATCGCCGGCGTCGAGATCTGCGGCCGGGTCAACCCCAACGCCGGGGCAACGGCGGGCAAGGTCATGAAGCTCAGGGCCGACCTCAGCAACATGCATCTGATCGACGACGGCACCGGCAGGGTGCTTTAATTGACGGCGGGCCAGGCGGCCCGCAGTCAGGTTCAAGAATCAAGGAGACATCGATGGCTTCGTTGACGGGCAAGGTCGCCTGGGTGACCGGTGCTGGCTCGGGTATCGGTCAGGCGGCGGCGGTCGCGCTCGCCAAGGAAGGCGCCATGGTGGTGCTGACCGGGCGGCGCAAGGAACCGCTCGAGGAGACCGCGGCCACCATCAAGGCAGCGGGCGGCAAATCGGTCGTCAAGCCGGGCGACCTGACCAAAGCCTCGGCGGTAACCCGCATCGCCAGGGACATCGACAAGAAATTCGGCCGCTGCGATATCCTGGTGAACAACGCCGGCCTCAACATCCTGGAGCGCAAGTGGAGCCAGCTCACGCCGGCGGGCGCCGAACTGGTGATCGACGGCAACCTGTCGAGCGCCTTCTATTGCTCGACGGCCGTGCTGCCGATGATGCGCAAACGCAAGGACGGCGTGCTGATCCACACCTCGTCGATGGCTGGCCGGCAGGCGAGCACCCTGAGCGGTGCGGCCTATTCAGCGGCCAAGCACGGCGTGGTGGCGATGAGCCACACCATCAACATGGAGGAATGCGTCAACGGCATCCGCTCCTGCGTCGTCTGCCCGGGCGAGGTGGCGACGCCCATCCTCGACAAGCGGCCGATTCCCATCACCAAGGAGGAGCGCGCCCGCATGGCGCAATCGGAGGATGTCGGCGACCTGATCCGCTACGTCGCCTGCCTGCCGCCGCACATCGTGATCAACGAGGTCATGATCAACCCGACCTGGAACCGCCGCTACGTCGCCGACCTTCAGCGCGGCAAGGCGTAGTCTTTCCTTCCCGCGCGAAGCGGGGGAGGTGCCCCGCAGGGGCGGAGGGGTCATGAGCGCAATCACTGATGTGCATGACCCCTCCCGCCTCCGGTCACCTCCCCACGCAAGACGTGGGGAGGGAATAAAGAGGAAGAGCGTATGACAGTCACCATCAAGGCGAAGGCGCTGGAAGCCTTCGTCGCGGACATCTTTGAGTCGGCGGGCTGTTCGAAGGACGAGGGCGGCCGCATCGGGCGCTACCTGGTGAGCGCCAACCTCTCAGGCCACGACAGCCACGGCGTCGTGCGCGTGCCGCGCTATGCCGCGCAGAAGAAGAACGGCACCGTGGTGGCCGACGTCACGGTCAACGTCCTGGTCGACACGCCGGTGATCGCCGTGGTCGACGGCAAGTACGGCTTCGGCCAGACGGTGACGCCGCAGGCCGTCCAGATCGGCATCGCCAAGTGCCGCAACAACGGCCTCTCCGCCGTGACCCTGCGCAATGCCGGCCATGTCGGCCGGGTTGGCGACTGGGCCGAGATGGCGGCCGAGGCGGGACTGGTCTCGATCCATTTCGTCAACGCCTCGGGCAGCGTGCTGGTGGCGCCCTACGGTGGCGTGCAGCGGCGCTTCTCGACCGCGCCCTATTGCGTGGGCGTGCCGCGGCCGGGCCACGACCCGCTGGTGCTCGACTTCGCCACCTCGGTCGTGGCCGAGGGCAAGGTTCTGGTGGCGAGCCAGGGCGGCAAGAAGGTGCCCGAGGGCGCGCTGATCGGGCCCGACGGCAAGCCCAGCAGCGACCCGCACCTGCTCTATGGCGACTACACGCCAACTGGCCCGCGCGACCACAGCAAGGGCACCGGCGCCATCCAGGCGTTCGGCGACCACAAGGGCTCGGGCCTGGCCTTCATGTGCGAGATCCTGGGCGGGGCGCTGTCGGGCACCGGCACCACCGATCCCCAGCGTGGCCGCTTCGCCAACGGCATGCTGTCCTTCTACGTCGATCCCACGGTATTCGACCCGGTAGGCTTCTTCCCCGCCGACATCGCCAGGTATGTCGACTTCGTGAAGAGCGCCCAGCCGGTGACGCCGGGTGGCGAGGTGTTGGTTCCGGGCGAGCCCGAGGCGCGCATGCGGACCAAGCGGCTGGCCGAGGGCGTGCCGCTGCCCGACGACACCTGGGCTGCCATCGTCGAAACGGCGCGCTCCGTCGGGCTTGACGAGCGGCGTATCCAGCAGGCGACAATGTAGCCGCAAAGACAATACGACAGGTGGCGAGATGACAGCCTACGAGCGCATCACGGTTTCACCGATAGCCGGATCCATCGGCG
>DATHNU010000137.1:0-2900 GCA_035485695.1 Reyranella sp.
AACCCCTGCCGAGCGCACGGCGATCTTCGATTCGATGAACGACGTGCTGGCGCGCCTGCACAAGGTCGACCCGGTAAAGGTCGGGCTGGGCGACTACGGCCGCACTGGCCAGTACATCGCCCGCCAGGTGGCGCGTTGGAGCAAGCAGTATGCCGAGCTCAAGACCGAGGACATCCCGGCGATGGACAGGCTGTCGGTCTGGCTGCCCGAGCACATCCCCGCCGACGATCCCACCACCATCGTGCATGGCGACTATCGGCTGGGGAATCTGATCGTTCATCCCAGCGAGCCGCGCATCGTGGCGGTGCTCGACTGGGAACTCTCGACCCTCGGCCACCCGCTTTGCGATATCGCCTACAACTGCCTGGGCTACCATCTCACCGAGCCGCCGCACGGCTTCGCCAAGGTCGACTTCAAGAAGCTCGGTCTGCCGACCGAGGCCGAATACGTCGCCGCCTATTGCCGGAGGGTCGGGCGCACGGCCATCGAGAACTGGAACTACTATCTCGCTTTCTCGCTGTTCCGGCTGGCCGCCATCGCCCAGGGCGTCTACCGCCGTGGCCTGCAGGGTAATTCGTCCAATCCTGAATCGATAAAGATGAGCAAGTCGGCACGCGAACGCGCCGAACTGGCGTGGAGCCTGGTGTCTTAGCACCGCGGGCCCGCACATGATGCGGGCCTGGAGGGCCGCGGTCCAATGAAGAGGAGGAAACAAGAATGACCAAAGCCATTACCCGCCGCGCGACGCTCGCGCTCGGCGGTGCAGCGCTCGCCGCGCCGTCCCTCGGCCGCGCCGACACGGCGCTGCCCGACAAGACGCTGAAGATCCTGGTCGGGTTTCCAGCCGGCGGCGGCTCGGACGTGATGGCGCGCTTCATCGCCGAAGCCCTGAAGCAGCGCACCGGGCGCAATGTCATCATCGACAACAAGACCGGGGCCTCGGGGACGCTGGCGGGCGAGGCCCTGAAGAACAGCCCGCCCGACGGCACGACCGTCTGCTACATGCCCTCGGCGACCGTCGTGCAGAAGCTCACCATGCCGACGATCCCGTTCGACCCGCAGACCGACCTGATGCCGGTCACGCTGGCGGGCACGGTGCAAACCGCGTTCTGCGTTTCGCCTACCATCGGCGTCGACACGCTCAAGGACTACGTCGAATGGCTGAAGAAGAACCCGACACGCGCCAGCTTCGGCACGACGGCGATGGGCTCCTTCACGCATTTCTTCGGCGTCATGACCGGACAGGCAATCGGCGTCCCGCTCGAACCCGTGCCCTATCGCGGCGCGGCACCGCTCGTCGCCGACCTGCAGGGCGGCCATATCGCGGCGGGCTGCGGCGGCATCACGGACTTTCTGGAGCACCATCGCGCCGGCAAGGTCAGGGTCCTGTTCACCTCGGGCGCCAGGCGCACCACGGCGGCACCCGACATCCCGACCGGCACTGAGCTCGGCTACCCTTCGCTCAATATCCTGGGCTGGTACGTCTTCCTGGCCCCGCCCAGGACACCGCCGGCATTGATCGACGCCTGGGGCGACGAGCTGCGCGCCGTGCTCAAGATGCCGGAGGTCGATCGCAAGCTCACCGAGTTCGGGCTCGACGTCGAGACCTCGACGCCGGCCGGGCTCAGCCAGCTCATGGCGAGGGATTTCACCCGCTGGAAGTCGATCCTGGATTCGATAGGCTATAAGCCGCCGCAGTGACGAGAAGCGATCAAGGAGTTCTTGCGATGCCCATGCTGAAGCGTCCCGATGCAAAGATCTATTACGAGGTCCATGGCGCAGGCTTTCCCATCCTGCTCTATGCGCCGGGCGGACTGACTTCCCGGGTCGAGATGTGGGGCGGCGTGTCGCCCAACTATCCCAACGGGTTCCCGTGGATGGACCCGCGCACGGCGCTCGCCGACAAGTACACGGTCATCGCCATGGACCAGCGCAACGCCGGCAAGTCGGTGGCCGACGTCAAGCCCGACCATGGCTGGCACACCTTCGCCGCCGACCATCTGGCGCTGATGGACCACCTCGGCTTCAAGAAGTTCCATGTCCTGGGCGGCTGCATCGGCGGCAGCTACTGCTTCGAGGCGATCGAGCAGGCGCCCGATCGCATTGCGTCAGCGGTGCTGCAGAATCCGATCGGCCTGTGGGAAAACCGCGACAGCTGGGACGCCGCCATCAAGGGCTATGGCGAGACGGTGCGCACCCGCGATCCGTCGATCCCGCAATCGGCCATCGATTCGTTCGGCCGGAACATGTTTGGCCCCGATTTCGTCTTCTCCGTCACGCGCGACTTCGTGAAGGCCTGCCGCACGCCGCTTTTCCTGCAGCCCGGCACAGACAAGCCGCACCCGGCCCACACCAGCGAGGAGATCGCGGCCCTGGCGCCCAACATCGAGGTCCAGAAGGACTGGAAAGGGCCGACATTCCTGCAGGAGTCGATCAAGCGCGTGCACGCCTTCCTCGCCAAGCACACGCCGAAGTAACCATGCGCCATCTTGCCCTCGCAGCGATCCTCGCCATTACGCTCGCCCCCGCGGCCCAGGCACAGCAAACCTGGGTCGCCGTGGCGACCGAAGGCCGACGGAACTTCGGTTATGCCGTCGGCATGGCGACGCGGGAGGCCGCCGAGCAGACGTCGCTCGGCGAATGCGTCGGCGACTGCTCCATCCGGCTCGCCGCGTTGGCACGCTGCGTCGCCTACGCCCGCAGCGATCCGGGTAACGCCTCAGGGTACGCTGCAGGTGCGACGCTGGAGGCGGTCCGGCAAGCTGCCTGGGAGGACTGCAATCGTCGCGTCCCTTCCAATTCGTGCGTCATCCTCGCCTCAAGGTGCTTCGAGTAACGATCAAGCACGTCATTGCGCCCGTGATAATCTAGGCGCCAACCTGGAGCGTCTCGTGGAAAAT
>DATHNU010000138.1:0-3222 GCA_035485695.1 Reyranella sp.
GTTCGCCATCAGCGCCTCCTGCACGCACTACGGGGGTCCGCTCGCCGAAGGGCTGGTCGAGGGCGACACGGTCCGCTGTCCCTGGCACCACGCCTGCTTCAGCCTGCGGACGGGCGAGGCCCTGCATGCGCCGGCCTTGAGTCCGATCGACTGCTGGTCGGTCGACCAGCACGACGGCAAGATCTTCGTGACGGCGAAGCTCACGGATGTGAAGCCGGCGCCTCGCGGCAAGCCGGCAAGTCCGGCGCCGGATCGGATCGTGATCGTGGGCGGCGGCGCCGCGGGTTTCGCGGCGGCCGAGATGTTGCGGCGGCAGGACTACAAGGGCGGCATCGTCATGCTGAGCAGCGACGACACCGCGCCCGTCGATCGCCCGAACCTCTCCAAGGATTATCTCGCCGGCACTGCCCCCGAGGAATGGATTCCGTTGCGCGGCGACGATTTCTATGCCGACAACGCCATCGAGCTCCGGCTCAAGGCGAACGTCGCCACCCTCGATCCGCGCGCCCGCGAGGTCGGTCTCGCCGATGGCGGCAAGGTTCCCTATGACCGCCTGCTGCTGGCGACCGGCGCCGAGCCCGTCCGCCTGCCGATCCCGGGCGCCGACCAGCCGCATGTCCACACGCTGCGCAGCCTGGCCGACAGCCGGGCCATCGTGGCGCTGGCCAAGACGGCGCGCCGCGCGGTCGTGATCGGCGCGAGCTTCATCGGCCTGGAAGCCGCCGCCGCCCTGCGCGCTCGCGAGATCGAGGTCCATGTCGTGGCGCCCGAGAAGCGGCCGATGGAGCGCGTCCTCGGGCCCGCGATGGGCGACTTCGTGCGCGCCCTGCACGAAGAGCATGGCGTCGTCTTTCATCTCGAGGACACGGCCACCGCCATCGACGGCAAGCAGGTGAAGCTGAAAAGCGGCGGCATGCTGGAAGCCGACCTCGTGGTCGTGGGTGTGGGCGTGCGCCCGCGGCTCGACCTTGCCGAGAAAGCGGGGCTCACCCTCGATCGCGGGGTCGTGGTCGACGCCTTTCTGGAGGCCAGCGCGCCCGGCATCTACGCTGCCGGCGACATTGCCCGCTGGCCCGATCCGCACAGCGGGCAGGCCATCCGTGTCGAGCATTGGGTGGTTGCCGAACGCCAGGGACAGATCGCGGCGCTGAACATGCTGGGCGTGCGCGAGAAGTTCGAGGCGGTGCCGTTCTTCTGGAGCCAGCACTACGACATCCCGATCAACTATGTCGGCCATGCCGAGAAATGGGATGAACTGGCGATCGAAGGCGACATTTCCGGCAAGGACTGCCTGCTGCGCTACAAGACCAAGGGCCGTACGCTCGCCGTCGCCTCGATCTTCCGCGACGTCGCCAGCCTGCAGGCCGAGCTGGCGATGGAGCGGGACATGGCGGCCTCGCCGCCCGCGCGCTAGGTTGCGCCAACAAACAAATCCGGAGGAACGACCATGGCCGACAAGAAGAGCGCCAACGGGAAGAGCAACGGCAAGCGCCGGCTGCGCAGCCGCGACTGGTTCGACGCGCCGGGCGACCCGACCATGGCGGCGCTCTATCTCGAGCGCTACATGAATTTCGGGCTGACCTTGGCCGAGCTGCATAGCAACCGGCCGATCATCGGCATCGCCCAGACCGGCAGCGACCTCTCGCCCTGCAACCGCCATCACCTGGAATTGGCGACGCGCGTGCGCGACGGCATCCGCGATGCCGGCGGCATCCCGATCGAATTTCCCGTCCATCCGATCCAGGAGACGGGCAAGCGGCCGACCGCCGCGCTCGACCGCAACCTCGCCTATCTCAGCCTGGTCGAGTGCCTGTACGGCTATTTCTTCGACGGCGTCGTGCTCACCACCGGCTGCGACAAGACCACGCCGGCCATGATCATGGGCGCGGCCACGGTCAACCTTCCGGCGATCGTGCTGTCGGGCGGACCGATGCTCGACGGCCACTTCGCCGGCGGCCTGGCGGGCTCCGGCACCATCGTGTGGTACGCCCGCCAGGAGCTGGCGGCGGGCCGAATCGACCTGAAGCAGTTCCTCGAAATGGTGGCCTCGAGCGCGCCCAGCGTCGGCCACTGCAACACCATGGGCACGGCGCTGTCGATGAACAGCATGGCCGAAGCGCTCGGCCTGTCATTGACCGGCTGCGCGGCCATCCCCGGGCCGTATCGCGAGCGCGGCCAGATCGCCTACGAGACCGGCAAGCGCATCGTCGACATGGTGTGGGAGGACCTCAAGCCCTCCGACATCCTGACGCGCAAGGCCTTCGAGAACGCCATCGTCGCGGCGAGCGCGCTCGGCGCCTCGACCAACTGCCCGCCGCACATCAACGCGATCGCCCGCCACATCGGCGTCAAGCTCGACAACGCCGACTGGGACAGGATCGGCTACGACATCCCGCTGCTGGTGAACTGCATGCCGGCCGGCAAGTATCTCGGCGAGGCCTTCCATCGCGCCGGCGGTGTGCCGACGGTGATGCGCGAGCTGCTCGCCAAGAAGAAGATCCATGGCGATGCGCTCACCGTCACCGGCAAGACCATGGCGCAGAACCTCAAGCGTGCGAAGCCGGCCGACGGCGACGTGATCATGACCTACGACAAGCCGATGCTGGGGCAGGCGGGCTTCGCGGTGCTGACCGGCAACCTCTTCGATTCGGCTATCATGAAGACCTCGGTCATCTCGCCCGAGTTCCGCAAGCAGTACCTCGAGCGCAAGGGCGACGAGGACGCCTTCGAAGGCACGGCCATCGTGTTCGACGGGCCCGAGGACTATCACCACCGCATCAACGACCCCAAGCTGCCGATCGACGAGAACAGCATCCTGTTCATCCGCAACACGGGGCCCGTGGGCTATCCGGGCGCCGCCGAAGTCGTGAACATGCTGCCGCCGGATCGGCTGGTGAAGGGTGGCGTGCTGCTGCTGCCCTGCGTCGGCGACGGACGACAAAGCGGCACGTCGGCCAGCCCGTCGATCCTCAACGCCTCGCCCGAGGCCGCGGTCGGCGGCGGGCTGGCGCTGCTCAAGACCGGCGACAAGGTCAGGGTCGACATCGGCAAGCGGCGCGCCGACATGCTGATTTCCGACGCCGAGCTCGCCAAGCGCAAGGCGGCGTGGAAGCCCAACGTCAAGGAGAGCCAGACGCCCTGGCAGGAGCTGCAGCGCAAGTTCATCGGCCAGCTCGCAAGCGGCGCGTGCCTCGATTTTGCGGTGAACTATCAGAAGATCGC
>DATHNU010000139.1:0-2026 GCA_035485695.1 Reyranella sp.
CGTCCATTCCAGTCGACCGGCTTGCCGGTCCACAAGGCGCGGCAGAGCGCCAGCCCCTCGATCATCCGGCCGACCCGCTTGTCGAATGGCACGCCCGCCGCCTCGAATTCGGCACGGATGTTCGGCCAGTCCGACGCGATACCGACGCCCAGGATCAGCCTTCCCTCGGCAATGCGGTCGAGCGTTGCCACCTGGTGGGCCAGCAAGACGGGATTGCGCAGAGCCGGCAGCAACACTGCGGTGCCGAGCTCGACCTTGCGCGTGCGCGCCGCCACCGCGGTCAGCAGGGTCAGCGCATCGTGACGCGGCCGCGCCAACAGCGAATCACCGACCCATATGGAATCGAATCCCAGCGCCTCGGCGCGCTCGGCCAGCGCCAGCAAGGAGGCGGTTTCGGGCTGTCCTCCCATGATCCGTTCGCGGGTCGGCAGCAGGTATCCCAATCGCGGCATCGGCACTCCCCTCGTGTAGCCGCGAAAAGCTAGTCGCTTTTGCCTGGGTGGGCGAGCGACCGTTGGCGCACGGACAGGGTGGCGACGACGTCGCCGCGGGCGCGATGCCAGCCGGACAGGCGCTCGACCAGCCGATTGGCCAGGCGATCCTCGATCGCGATGGCCCAGTGAGTGTCGGATCGGCGAGCCGTAGGCTCTTCGTGACCGCGTGATCGTCAGCAGCTGAGGTGGCGCAGCGCGGCAAGATCGCGCAACGCGAACGTCCGAGCCCTGCCAGGACGTCCGATGACACCATCGCGCGCCAGTTCGGCGATGGTCCGGGAAACCGTTTCGATCGTGAGCCCGAGATGGTCGGCGATGTCGCATCGCATCATGGGCAGCTCGATTTGGTTGCCAAGGCCTGGTGTGCGCGCCGCGATGCCCAGCAGGAACGTCGCCACCTTCTCCCGCGCATTCTTGCAGCCCAGCAGGACCATGTGTCCCTGGGCCTGCTCGAGCCTCCGCATCATCGCCGTCATCAGTTCGGCGGAACACCCGGTGTCGCCTGCTGGGGTCCGCAGTTCGGAGCGCAGCCACACCTCGACAGTCGTGTCACAAATCGCGGCCGCCGAGCACTGATGACGGTCGCCACCTTCGAGGCCGAACGCATCGCCGGCAAAGTGGAAGGCATCGATCTGGCGGCGCCCATCGTTCAGCAGCCGGTATGTTCGCACGGCACCTGTGACGAGCTTGTAGAAGACTGCTGCGCTGTCGCCTTCGACGAAGATCTCGTCGTCCCTGGCAAAGGCGCGTCGAGGCCTCTCGGCGAGGCCTCCGCCCATTCCGCCCCATGGCGCCGGTGTGTCGCCGATTCGCCGGCGGAAAGGAATGACATCGCGGTTGAGGCGCTGGGCAGTGCCCATCGGGGTGGCGGCGTGCATGGCGATCTCCCGATGTCGACTGGACTCGTCGACAGAGTTGCCGGCTACGTCACGCCATCACCGCGATGTGGAGCATTTTTCAAAAGGGAGAACAGCCGCCACTGGCAATGCGAACATCATTTAATTCGCCGCTGGATAGACAACGACGACTTGAAGAGATGGTTGCACTTCCTCTGATGTATTTCCGTGGAAGATGTATAAAAGAGAACACATCTTCGGCTCCCATCGGCACTGCCAGCGGTCGACGACGTCATCCAAATGCATCAGCGCCGGTCCGCGACGACGAGAAAGATCGGCGGCGAGAGGAAAACGTTCATCGTGATGTCCTGAGGGCAGGCAGTCGGTCGTCATGCCGGCGCCAAAGCATTTCGGCGCTGCCTCCCTTGCATTCCGCGGCTATCTGCAGCCTTACGCGGCCTGTTCGCCCGGGTGCGCTTGCTGGTCAACGAAATGCCGGGAGAGCGCCTTCGGCAGGCCGCTCTCAAGCAGCGTTGCGAACTGTCGGGGAGGCATCGGCCGGCTGAAATAGTATCCCTGGGCTTCGTCACAGCGTTGAGCCTGCAGGAATTTCAGCTCCTCCTCCGTTTCCACACCCTCGGCAACAACTCGCAGACTGAGGCTTCGGCCCATGCGGATCACCGCGGTCAAGAGTGT
>DATHNU010000140.1:0-17653 GCA_035485695.1 Reyranella sp.
ATCAAGGCGATGCGCGCGCCCAGCGAGCGCAGCTCATGGGCGGTGCAGCGGCCGAGCCCCGAGCCGCCGCCGGTGACGATGATGGTCTGGCCGGCGAACAGGCCGGGGCGGAAGATGGAATGGTATTGCATGATGCTGTCATCCTGAGTCGCGCGGATCTGATCCGCGCTTAAGCGAAGGATCTCATGCCCTTGGCAAGCGGCGATGAGGTCCTTCGCTTACGCTCAGGACGACAGAAGCCTACTCGATCCTGATGTTGGCGGCCTTCACGACCTCCGCCCACTTCGTCATCTCCGCGCGCAGGAAAGCCGCGAGCTCTTCGGGCGTCGAGCCGATGCAGTCGGCGCCGAGGTCGGCGAACTTGGCCTTGATGTCTGCCATGTGCATGATCTTCGCGACCTCGTCATGCAGGCGTTGCAGCACGGCCGGCGGCGTGCCGGCCGGCGCGATCAGGGCGTTCCATTCGGAGATCTCGCAGTCCTTCACGCCGGCTTCGGCGATGGTCGGCACGTCGGGCGCCACCGGCGAACGCTGCGCACTTGTCACGGCGAGCGCCCGCACCTTGCCGCCGCGCACCTGCGGCAAGGCCGCCGACATATTGCCGAAATAGAACGGCACATGGCCCGCCGCGACATCGACGATCGCCAGGCCGCCGCCCTTGTAGGGCACGTGGCCGATGTCGGTGCCAGTGCGCAGCTTGAAGAGCTCGGCCGCGAGATGCTGGGCGGTGCCGTTGCCCGACGAGGCATAGAACAGCTTGCCGGGCTGGGCCTTGGCCATCGCCACCAGCTCGGCGACCGTCTTGGCGGGAAAGGACGGTGTGACCACCAGCAGCTCGGGCACGGTGACGAGCAGCGAGATTGGCGCGAAGTCGTCGGGCGTCCTGAACGGCATCTTGGCGAAGAGCGACGGGTTCACCGCATGGGCGAAGGCGCCGATCAGCAAGGTATGGCCGTCCGGCACAGCCTTGGCCACCGTCTCGTCGCCGATCATGCCGCCGGCGCCCGGCCGGTTCTCGACCACCACCGTTTGGCCAAGCGCCTCCTGCAGCTTGGGCGCGATGAAACGCGCCGTGGTGTCGGCCCCGCCGCCCGGCGAATAAGGCACCACCAGCCGGATCGGCTTGCTGGGAAAGGCCTGGGCGCGGGCGCGCCCGCCAACGATGCCGGACGCGATGGCCGCACCGGTGCCGAGCAGGATCGCTCGCCGGTTCATTGCCTGGATTCGCATCATCCTACCTGTCCCGCGGAGTCTTCACGCCGTCACCAGCCGCTTCGCCAGCATCGAAGACACCGGATCGTCTGGAAACTTGTCCAATATCTCCTGATATCGGCGCACTGCCAACGCGTAGTCTTCCTTGACCAGCGCCTCGTAGGCCAGGCGCGTCATCCGGCACAATTCGAGCGTCGCGGCATCGGGTTCGAGCTCCGGATCGTCGGCGCCGAACACGCCCAAAAGCTCGTAGATCGGAATCTTCGATCGCCGTCCCTTGACCGTGACGTCGTCGATCGGCCGCACGCACAGCCGTTCACCGGCTTCCTTGAAGACGCTGTGGCTGATGCAGGTGCGGGTGCCGAATTCCTTGTTGATGCCTTCGAGCCGCGACGCGATGTTCACGCCGTCGCCCATCACGGTGTAGCTCATGCGTTCCTTGGAACCGATATTGCCCACCATCACCGCGTCGCTGTGGATGCCGATGCGGATCTTGAATGGCTTCATCCCCTCTACCTGCCAGCGCTCGTTCAGCGCATCGATACCGCGCTGGATGCGCAGCGCGGCCACGCAGGCCCGCCAGGCGTGATCCTCGAGGAGCGCCGGCGCCCCCCAGAAGGCCATCACGCCGTCGCCGATGAACTTGTCGATCGTGCCCAGCTCCTGGTTGACGGTCTTGGTGACGAGCTCGAGATAGGCCGACACCCGCAGCAGCAGCTCCTGCGACGGCACCTGCTCGGACAGGGTCGAGAAGGCTTCGAGATCGGAGAAGAAGATGGTGAGGAAGCGGCTGTGGCCGCCCAGCTCCAGTTTCTGTTCCGACTGCAGGAGCTGGGTGACGAGACCCACTGGCACGAAGGCCGAGAACGACTTCACGGCGACGTCCAGCGTGTCGATGGCCTTCGACAGCACCCAGATCTCGCGGATCGGAGAGCTCACGGACGGCAGCTGCTCGGTGCCGAGCTCCTGGATCCTGCCGACCTTGAAGGCAAGCTTCTCGAGCGGCGCCGAGATCACGCTGGTGAGGAAGTAGATGATCACGATCTGCAAGGCGACCGCGAGCAGGCCGAAGACGACGAGGCGGTCGTTGTTGGCCTGGAACGGGCCGGTGAAATCCGACAGCGGCGTGATGGTGAAGATCTGCCACGACTTGCCGAACTCGGCCGGCAGATTCGAAAGGCTCGCGACATACTCCTGGCCGCGGTGGGCAAAGGAGAAGACGCCTTGACCCTGCCGGGGGCGGGCGCTGAACGCCATCGCCGGCAGCGGGTTGTCGAGCGAGCTGATGTGGCGAAGCTCCATGCTGCCGTGGTCGGTGATGGAGGTATTGGAAAGGTCGGAGGCCGCGATCACCAGGCCCTGGTGATCGAGGATATAGCTCAAGGTACCCGGGCTGATCTTGCGTTCAGCAAGGTACGCGCCAAGACCGCCAAGTGTGATGTCGGCTGCCGCGACCCCTGCGAGCTTGCCGTCGGCATAGAACGGCGCGGCGACGGTAACGCCGATCACGGCCTCTGAGGCAAAGACGTCGGGATCGGAGATGATGATCGCGTGCGCCTCTTCGGCGGCGCGATACCAGGGCCGCACGCGCGGGTCGTAGGTCGTGTCCTGATCGACGCTGGTCAGTTCCTTCTGGCTGCCGTCGAGAAAGACGTAATGATCGACGATGAGCGCTCCGGCCTTCGGCACCAGCCATCGATAGGCATAGGCGGCGCCTTGCGGCGGCAGCTTGCCCTGGATCATCGATGCCGGATCGACCCTCCGCGCCTGCCGGAGTGAGCCGTCGCTGAGGCCAACATAGGCGCTGACGATCTTCGGGCTGTGCTGAAGAATGCTGTAGAAATATTTCAGGCAGCGATTGTCGAGATAGAAGGCGGGATCCTGATCGCCCAGCGACGCCGCGGACCGGATCAGCGATTTGAGCGGATTGAGATCGTCCTCGATGCTTTCCAGCGCATCGATGCGAAAACGCTCGACCAGTTCCCGGGCGCTCGTCCGCGCAATGTTGTCGTTCGAGAAATACGTGACCGCGATGATGGTGAAGAAGACGGGAACGGTGAGAAAAAAGAATGCCGTCAGGATGCTAGGCTTGAGCCGCAGATTGTTCCTGAAGATGCTTCTCATGGGCGAGCCGTCATGGGGCACAGGTCACAGTATAGCACAGGCGATTCAGGGTCCATTCGACCATCGGACTGCGCCACGGCATCAGACCGGCGGGCGCTTCAGGTGCCAGTCGGTGGCCTGCTGGTAGGCATGACCGGCCGCGAGGATGCCCGCCTCGTCGAAGGCATGGCCGACGATCTGGAAGCCCGTCGGAACTCCGTCGGACGTGATGCCGCCCGGCAAGGTGAGCGCTGGATGGCCGCTCATGTCGAAGGGCGCGGTGTAGCGCAGGCGTGCCACCGTGGTCTGCGGGGTGCGGCCCGCCGCCTTCATGGTCGCCGGCGAGGGCGCGGCCACGCCCATCACCGGCATCAGCAGCAGGTCGAGCGATGCCAGCAGCCGTTCGATCTCGCCTTTCACCCGGGCCCGCGCGAGCTGCAGCTTGCCGAGCTCGAGGCCCGACAGGCCGCGACCAAGATCGATCAGGGCGGCCAGATCCGGACCGTATTCGTCGCGCCGCGCGGGAAAGGTCGCCTCATGCGCCAGCGCAGCCTCGAGGCCGCAGAGAGGTATCCATTTCAGCGTCGCCTCATCGAGCTCGGGCAGCTCGACGTCGATCAGCGTCGCGCCCGCCTTCTCGAGCGTCGTGGCGGCGTCGTCGAGGGCGCGCTGCGAATCGGCATCCATGCCCAACAGGTTTTTGGGCACGCCGAGCTTGCGGCCCCTGACGCCGGCGTCGATCGATCCCGCATAGTCGGGCACCGGATGCGGCGAGGCGGTCGGGTCGTCGGGGTCGGCGCCGGCGATCACGCCCAGGACCAGCGCGGCATCGAGCGCGCTGCGGCACATCGGTCCGACATGGTCGAGCGATTCGGCGAGTGGAAAAACGCCGGCCCGGCTCACCCGCCCCCAGGTCGGCTTCAGCCCCGACAGGCCGTTCATGGTCGAGGGAAAGCGGATCGACCCGCCGGTATCGGAGCCCAGCGAGCCGAAGCAGAGGCCGGAGGCCGTCGCCACGCCCGAGCCCGACGACGACACGCCGGTCCAGTAGGCCGCGTTCCAGGGATTTACCGGCGGCTCGATCGTCGGGTGATGCGCGCCATAGGCGCCCTCGGTCATCTGCAGCTTGCCCAGGATCACCGCGCCCGCCTCTTTCAACCGCGCCACGACGGTCGCGTCCCGGGCGGGAACATGTTTGCGGTGGATCGCCATGCCGGCGGCGGTCGGAACGCCCGCGGTGTTGCAAAGATCCTTCACCGCGATCGGCACGCCATGCAGCGGGCCGCGCGACTTGCCGGCCGCGGTCTCGGCGTCGAGGCGTGCGGCGTCCTGCAGCGCGCGCTCGGGCGTCACCGTGGCATAGCTCCTGAGCTTGGGATCAAGCGCCGCGATGCGATCGAGGATCGCCCGAGTCGCCTCGACCGAGGACAGCTTGCGCGCCTTCAGGCGCCGCGCGACCTCATCGAGTGACAGGTAGTGCAGATCCGCGGCTGCCATTGGTCGCTCTCCCCGACTGTCATCCTGAGCGCAGCGAAGGATCTCATGTCCGCGGCAAGCGCAATGAGATCCTTCGCTGCGCTCCAGCGCGGGGGTTACCCCGCGCGATGACAGGCTAAAGCTTCTTGTGCGCCCAAGCGCGCACAATCCGCAGGTAAACAAGGAAGGCTTTGCCGACAATGGCGCCGGCGTCATCGAGAGCGACGAACGCGACCGCCACGCGGTCGGCGTTCATCTTCTCTCGGATTTGGCGGCCGCCCTTCGGGCGGACGGTCAGACGGCTAGTCGGCCGCCTTGAGGTTGACCGCGGCCGAACGGCCGCGCTCGGTGGCGATCTCGTAGCTGATCTTCTGGCCCTCATTCAGACCGTTCATGCCGGAGCGCTCGACCGCGCTGATATGAACGAACACGTCCTTGCCGCCGTCGCTCGGCTGGATGAAACCGAAACCCTTGGTGGCGTTGAACCACTTCACCGTACCTGTAGCCATCTCTCTCTCCTGGCAGTTAGTCGAGCACTACACACACACTAAACCGCGCGGCCCGCGCGCTCGTTGCACGGTCCGCGACAACTCGAAGAATTTGGAATTAGCTCGTGGGGGTAGTCCGGAGCCGCTGTGGGCTGGGCCGCCAAGGCGTGGCCAAGTTCGCAAGTTCGTAAGTCGTAGGGCCGCATATGAGGATTTAACGTCTTTTAGTCAAGATGGTTGCCCCCAGGGGTAATCACATCGTTGCGCCGATCTTCCAGGGCTCGAATTCGTCGTCGCCGATGCCCAATGCCTCGGATTTGGTCTTGTGGCCGGAGGCTGTGTGCAAAATCAGCTCGAAAATGCGGCGGCCGTTATCCTGGATCGTCTCCTCGCCGTCGACGATGGTTCCACAGTTGAGGTCCATGTCGTCAGTCATGCGCCGATAGAGGGAGCTATTCGTCGCAAGCTTGAGTGACGGGGTGGGCTTGCAACCGAAAACGCTGCCGCGGCCGGTGGTGAAGCACAGCACATTGGCGCCGCCGGCCACCTGGCCCGTGGCCGAGACCGGGTCGTAGCCCGGCGAGTCCATGTAGACGAACCCTTTTGCGGTGATGAGTTCTGCATATTTGTATACGTCGACCAGGTTGGTGGTGCCGCCCTTCGCAACTGCACCCAAGGACTTTTCCAGGATGGTCGTGAGGCCGCCCGCCTTGTTGCCGGGCGACGGGTTGTTGTTCATCTCGCCGCCGGTCCGGGCGCAATGCTCTTCCCACCACCGGATGCGTTCGACGATCTTCTCGCCGACCTCGCGCGTGACAGCCCGCCGCGTCAGCAGATGCTCGGCGCCGTAGATCTCCGGCGTCTCCGACAGCACCGCGGTGCCGCCGTTCTGCACCAGCAGATCGACCGCGGCACCCAGCGCCGGATTAGCCGAGATGCCCGAGTAGCCGTCCGAACCGCCGCACTGCAGCGCCAGGATCAACTCGCTGGCCGGGATCGACTCGCGCGTCACGGCGTTGGCCTCGGGCAGCAGCTCCTTCAGGAAGCCGACGGCGCGCATCACGGTCTTGGAAACGCCGCCCTCGTCCTGGATGGCCATGGGGATGAGCCTGGGCCCTTCCTTGAGGCCCTCGGCCGTCATTAGGCCGGAGATCTGGTTGGTCTCGCACCCGAGACCCAACACGACGACTGCCGCCATGTTGGGATGCCGCGTGTAGCCCGCCAGGGTCCGGCGCAGCACATCCATCTCCAGCCCCGACGAGGCCATGCCGCAGCCGCCACCATGGGTCAGCGGCACCACGCCGTCGATGTTGGGGAATTGCGCGAGCAGCGGCTCGATCCTGGACGCAATCATGCGGCTGGTGGCGGCCGAGCAGTTCACCGTGGTGACGATGCCGATGTAGTTGCGGGTGGCGGCGCGCCCGTCGGCGCGGCGATAGCCCTGGAAGGTGGCCGGTGGCGTGATGTACTCGGTCGGATGCGCGTCGGCGCAAAAGGCGTAGTCGCGCTCGAAGTCGCCCATCACGCAATTGTGCGTATGGATATGCGTGCCTGCCTCGAGGTCATCGATGGCGAAGCCGATGATCTGGTTGTACTTGCGCAGCGGCTCGCCCTTCTTCACGGCCCGCGTCAGGATCTTGTGACCGGGCGGCACGCGCGTCGCCGCGGCAACCTCGCCGTCGACCGCGGTGCCGGGAAGTATGTCCATGCGCGCCACGACGACGTTGTCGGCAGGATGCAGTCGGATGGTGAGCGGTGCGGTCATTGTTCGTTTCCTCCGAGGGAGACGAGGCTACTCGCTGGGGGCGCGCCACTCCAGTGGCGCGATCTTCCTGCGTTACCGACCATGACGCGCCACTGGAGTGGCGCGCCCCCAGCCTTAAGCCGCGCGGCGGCTGCGAATAGCGTCGACCGCGGCGCCCAGCCTGCGCACGTCGCTCTCGCCGAGCGATGCCAGCGGCGCGCGCATGCGGCTCCAGGCGATCGGATCATTGCGCCGAAGGCCGACCAGCGCCTTGACGGCGGCCGTCACGGCATAGGGCAGCACCAGCTCGACCATGGCGTTGACCCTGGGCTCCTCGATGCCGTCGATCAAGGGCAGCATGAGATCGGGCGCGATGTTAGCGAGGCCGGTGATGGAGCCCGAGGCACCGAGAGTCATGGCGCGCGCCAGCAGGCGCTCGTCACCGACCAGGATATGCAGATCGCCATGCTGCTGCAGCAACGCCTGGGCATTGTGCCAGTCGCCCGACGAGTCCTTCACGCCGCTGACCTGGGCGGGAAAGGCTTTCTTCAGCCGGTCGACGAGCACCATCGACAGCCCGACCGCCGTCACCTGGGGAATGTGATAGAGAATGACGTTGCTCGCCTTGGGACCCAGCCCCGTGAGCACGGCGGCGATCCAGTCGAACAGCCCCTCATCGCCGGCGCCCTTGAAATAGAACGGCAGCGCCAGCAGGAAACTCGGGCAGCCCAGCATCAGGCCGGCACGGCCCTGGGCGATCGCGTCCTCCACCGAGCTGGCGGCGATGCCGACGACGAGCTGCGTGCGCGGATCGATGCCGGCGCCGGCCAGGGCGCCCAGCGCGCGCTGGCGGTCGTTCTGCCCCAGCGAGGCGCCCTCCCCCGTGGTCCCGAACACGGTGACACTGGTGCAGCCGTCGGCCAGCGACTGACGGGCATGCGCCACGAGGCGCGGCAGATCGATCGACCTGTCCTCGGCGAAGGGTGTGGCGAGGGCGACGGAAAGACCGAAGCGGTTCGGACGAAGCGGCAAGTGCGTTTCCTCTGGCTCTATGTTCTTGCCGCACACACTAGCAAAAGAAAGCGGGGCGCCGAAGCGCCCCGCTCTTTACTCAACTCACGCTTCAGCTTGCCCTAGCCGCGGTCCCAGTGACCCGTCTCGTGGTGCCAGCCACCGTGCGGACCCTCGACCCAGTGGTCGGCGACCCAATGATGGCCCGGGCGGCCCTCGATCCAGTGGCCGGGCGCCCACACATGGCGTTCATGCTCCCAGCGCCAGAAGCCAGGCGCCCAGACGTAGCCGACGCGCGGCGCCGGTACGGCCTCGTAGATCGGCGCCGGCGGCGGCGTGCCGATCGAGATGTTGACGCCCACCTGGGCTGCTGCCGGGGTCAAGGCCGCCGGCGCGAAAATCGCGGCGACGGCGAGCAGAGCGATAGCCGTGCGCTTCATCATGACTTCCTCCAATCTTGCGCGGTCATCCGCGCCTGTTCGAAATACGGATTCAGCACGGAGCCCGTGCCCTTGCCGATCATGGAATTCGCGCGCCGATTCAGCCGACGTTTCGCCATCGTCCTGATACAATTCTTTACCAACGAAAACGGGCCCGCTTGCGCGGGCCCGCCTTCGTTCGTCAAACGCTGTTAGCGACGATTGTCGTAGCGATCGTAGGCGTTCGGGATGCCGTCGTGATCCCGGTCGCCGTACGGTCCGCGCTCGCTGTGGCGCTCGTACTTGTCCGGGATCCCGTTGCCGTCACGGTCCCAGCGGCTCGGCACGTAGCGCCACTGCTCGCGACCGCCGACGTTCACGCGCTCCCAGGTATCGGGGATATAGCGGTAGCCTGCGCGGGCCGCTTCCCAATGGCCCGGATTCCAGACGTAGCGGTCGTTGACCAGGCGGTAGTGACCGGGCGCCCAGAGGTAGCCGGCACGCGGCGCCGGCACCGCCTCGTAGACGGCCGGCGGTGGCGGGGAGCCGAAAGTGACGCTCACCTGCGCGGCGGCAGGCGTGACAGGCGCCAGGGCCACCGTCGCGGTGGAGAAGACTGCGGCAGCGGCAAGGGACGTGATCGCAATACGCTTCAACATGACTTGCCTCCATTGATGCGCGGCCGAAATGGCCCGCGCCTGAAGGCAACTACGCACATCACCCCTTGTGCGTTTCGTCCCGATTGGAGGAATTACGGCGCCTATTTCGCCGTTTTTCCGTCACGTTGAGGTTCCGCCGTTCGGCAAAAAAATTACGCCGAACCCATGATGCCCGCTCATACCGCATAGGAATCGGGGCGATTGCGAAACAGAATGACGTCGCCAAAGCCAGGATGGCCGCGCCGCTCGCGGTCTGCTAGAAGCGCCCGCTTCCGAGGCGGAGACTGGGAAAATGGACACGCTCACCTATTGGAACGGCACGTGGCACGAGGGCAACCCGGCGATCCTGGGCCCGCGCGATCACGCCTTCTGGCTGGGCTCGATCGTCTTCGACGGCGGGCGCGCCTTCGAGGGCTGCGGGCCCGACCTCGACCTCCATGCCGAAAGGGTCGTGCGCTCGGCGCGTTCGCTGGGACTCAACCCGACCAAGACAGCAAAGGAGATCCTCGAGCTGATGCACGAGGCGGTCCGCCGCTTCGGGCCCAAGGCCGAGCTCTATGTGCGGCCGATGTTCTGGGCGACGAAGGGCGGCGCGGGACCGATCTCGGTCGACGCCGATTCCTGCCAGTTCCTGCTCTGCGTCTATCATTCGCCGATGCGCGCCGGCACGCCGACCACGCTCGGCCTCTGCCGCACCATCCGCCGGCCGACGCCCGAGAGCGCGCCGACCGACGCCAAGGCAAGCTGCCTCTATCCCAACTCGTCGCGCGGCGCGGCCGAGATGCAGCAGCGCGGCTTCCAGAACGGCATCGTGCTCGACGCGCTGGGCAACGTGGCCGAGACCTGCAGCTCCAATATCTTCCTGGCCAAGAGCGGCGTCGTCAGCACGCCGATACCCAACGGCACGTTCCTGGCCGGCATCACGCGCAACCGCACCGTCAAGCTCCTGCGCAATGCCGGCGTCACGGTCAAGGAACGCACCGTGACACTGGCCGACCTCGACGACGCCGACGAACTCTTCACCACCGGCAATGCCGGCAAGGTGCAGCCGGTCAGCCGCTACGAAAACCGCGACCTGCAGCCTGGCCCGATCGCCCGCCAGGCGCACGAGCTGTACATGGCGTATGCGCGGACGCAGCGGGTGATTTAAGGCGCCGTCGGCCTGAAGGCTGTCAACTCGACGAGTCGCCTTACGCATTCCATGCTGTCGTCCGGCGTCTTATCGCGGCCGGCGAGGAAGCATGTCTCGACCGGCCTGAGGCCATCGCCCAGCCCGCGCGGCGGCTTGAAGGCGTCGGGTGCATCCCGCTCGATGTCGAACAACCGGCCTCGCATTTCCTCCGACAGAGCCATTTCGAGGTCTTCGGCAAAACGTGCCGAGCACGCCTTATCGAGGAAGCGCCAGGAATGCCCAACAACCCCGTAAAGCAGCGCACCCGTATTCTGGTGATAGTAAAGACGGATCCATTCCGATGGGTCATGACCCGCGGGGGCGTAAGACACGAACCTTTCCTCATGTGGCTGCGTGGTCTGGCGCTGCTCCGCCGCCAGGATCGCAGTCGACCGGGCATCGACCTCCACGCCGGGTATCGACTTCGGCCCGCCCATGACGAATAGAATGTCGTGACGGTCGACGTCGGACATCTCGAACGCGACGTGGCCGAGCGCGCGATTGAAATTCGCCACATCCTTTGCCAGGGCATCGACGACGTCCTTTCGGCAATGCGGTTCGGCCGTGCCTTCCTTGTCATCGAACAGCAAAGCTGCCACCCGCACCGGCGGTGCTTTCAGATCCAGGCGGCGCAGGACATCGGGATACTGGGCATAGACCCGTGCCAACTCCGTCATCGTTTGCGCGACGATTTGCTCGGCTTGCCGTTCGACGGTGACCGGCGCGGCGAGGCCGCGAAACCGCCCCTGGCGACGTTCCCAGCGAACCCATTCGCCCGGCTTCGCCAATCGCTGCGCCTCGGCAAATTCGCGTGTCGCCGCAGCACCATCCCCTTCAGCCTCGAGGATCATGGCCAGCATGTAACGCACCTCGCCATCACGGGGAGCGAGACGGACGGCGGCTTCCGACTCTGCGCGGGCGTCAGCAAGCTGACCGAGCTGGAGATACACGAACGCGCGCGAATCGCGCAGAGCAGACCCACCGGACGCCTTGGCGCCGCAGATTTCCAGGCTTGTCGGAAGTCGACCTCGCCAGAACTCGACCAGCGCACTGTCGAAGCCGTCTGGGCTCAGTACCGCCGCGCGAGGCTTGCCCTGCAGTGCGTCGATCCAGCAAAGATTGTTCTCAATCTCCGATCGACACATCAGGTCCAGTTGCCGGGCCACCTCGAGATCCTTGCGAGCGCGATCGTAGTCGCCCTTGTCGACGTAAACGGCTGCGCGGTGAATGAAAGCCCGGCCAGTGCCAAAGGTTCCCGGTGTCAGCAGGATGACACGGTTGAAGTCTTCGATGGCGCGGTCCTCCTGGCCTGCCAATCTGAAGGCGACACCGCGCTCAAGGAGAGCCTTGTCGGAGTGAGGACTGAGGGCCAGCGCCGTGTCGAAATCGCGGATGGCGCGCTGGTAGTCGCCCTTTTCTCCAAGGGCACGACCACGCTTTGTCAGGACATCTATCCTTTGATCGTTCGGCGGCGGTGTGGATCGCTGATCGTACTCGACAAGGACATTGTCGAAATCCTCAATGGCCCGATCGAAGTCGTTCATCGCCAGATAGGCGCTTCCACGCCGCTGGAAGAGCCATGAATGCGAGCCACCGCTTCGCGGATACGCAGCGATGCCCTCCGTTGTCTGCGCGATGATCGTTGCCGGACCCGCTTCTGACGATAGTGGCGCCTGGCAAAGCCCAAACCCCGCTGCCATTCGCGCGTGACCATCGCCGACAGCCAGCATCAATGACGCAAACGCGACAAGCAAAACGCGCAGCATCGCCTCCGTGCTCCTTACAATGCAGCGCATAGTATTTCCGAAAGTTCAGTCGAAGTGAACCGGGTCTTGCCGGAAACGACCCCTGCATCGCTCATGGCATGGCTCCGGCCTGAGACCGCTGTGGCGCGGCGTGACCAGACACACGAGCCACGCCAGTAGGCGGACTCGCCCCATGGTTGTCCGATCATTTTCCGCGGACACATTTCAATTGCAGCGAAATCTTCTTAAGGTCGAAATGGCCTGCCGCCCAAAGGGACGAGGATGCTGCTGATCGGGGTGAATCGCTCGCCATACACGCGCCGCGTCGCGATCACGCTCCAGGCTTACGGCGTGCCCTACGAGCAGCAGGCGCTGTCCGGCTTCGGCAATCGCGCCGAGGTACGGGCCAAAAATCCCCTCGGCCGCATCCCGGCGCTGGTGCTCGACGACGGCGAGGTGCTTCTGGATAGCGCCGCCATCATCGACTATCTCGATGAAATGTACGGCCGCGGCCGCGCGCTCACGCCGGCGGGAGGCACCGACCGGCGCGCCGTGCTGAAGGTCGCCGCCCTCATGATGGGCGCCTGCGACAAAGGTCTTCACGCCGCCTACGAGCGCAACCACCATCCGCCGGAAAAAGTGCATCAGCCCTGGATCGACGACTGCATGGCGCAGATGACGACGGCCTTGGCGGCCGTCGAGGCCATGGCCGATCCGGCCACGCCCTATCTGCTGCTGGGGCGCCTTACCCAGGCGGACGTGACCGCCTTCATCGCCGAACGGCTCGCCCGCGGCCTTGGCGTCGACACGGAATCACGGATGCCGCGCTTGCGCGCGCTCGCCAAGAAGCGCGCGGAGGAGCCTGCCTTCCGATCGACCGAGCCTCCGCCCTAATACCGAGAATCACAAATCCGGATACACGCCTGCTGTCATCCCGAGCGCCGCGAGGGACCTTTACTGCAGCCTCAAAGGCCCCTCGCTGCGCTCGGGGTGACAGCTACGACTCACCTTTCGGGGGGTAGTCGGTACTGGCCGCTATTTCCACTCCGCCAGCTCGATGGTGATGCCCTCAGGACCCTCGAGGAACACCAGCTTGCGGTCGTGGAAGACCATGGGCTCGTTGCGCAGGCGCACGCCAGCGGTCCGCAGCTTGTCGATCATGCTGTCGATATCGGAGACGGCGAAGCAGACATGGTTGAAGCCGATGCGGTCGAGGCGGGCGATATCGCCCGCGCGCGCCACCGGCGGCCTGCGGAAATGCAGGAGCTGGACCTCGCAGCGAGGCACAGCGTCCTTCAGCGCCAAGGTGATGTGCCGCGCTTCCAGGCCGTCGATGCCCATGTAGCGGTCCATCGTCGGGCCGCTGATCACGACGTCCTTGTCCTTCTCGAAGCCCAGCAGGCCAAAGAAGCCGATGGCGGCGGCAACATCGGTAACCGCCACCGTGACGTGATCGAAATGCCTCAACATGGCGTGCCCCCCGATTACCGAACCGAGTGCCGCCGCTGCCGCGCGCGGATTCTCGGGCGGAACTATTCTGCCAGTCCCGCCATGCGCAGGGAATCGATCAACCGGGCGCGATCCTGCCGCCGTCGCAGACTCAGGCGCTCTTCGATCGTTGGAATCGTCACGCCGGGATCGATCTGGCGTAGGCGCGCGACATATTTCGCGGCGTCCTCGGACCGACCGAGGTTTGCGGCGCTGGCAGCCGCCGTCCAGGTCGCCGCCGCGAAAAAAGGATTCCGCTGGGCCGCTTTTTCCGCCCAGGCGAAAGCCTCGTCGTCGCGCCCGGCAATGAAATGCGCCATGGCTAAAGCGGCCTGCATCATGAAGAAGAGCGGGTCGACCGGGCTCAAGCGCATGGCTCGCTGAAGATGATCGATCGCCAGTTGTGGCTCGCCGAGCCAGACCCTGACATAGCCGCTGTGGCCCAACACCATCGCGAAGTTCGGCGTGATCGCCAGCGCTCGATCGATCAGGATGGCTCCGGCGTCGAGGTCGTCGAGAACGTAGGCGATGGCAAAGCCGCTCAAGCTCAAGCTGATGGCATCGTCGCGGCCCACCTCCACCGCCTGCGCGGTCAAGCGCACCGTTTCAGCTCTGTCCTGCGCGACGTCGGCGACCCAGCGATTCGCCTTGCGTATGATGTAGCAGCTCAAGGCCAGGCCGTACGGTCCGCTGTAAGCGGGATCCAGCTCGATGGCCTGATGGGCCAGGCGCATCGCCTCGTCGATACCCGCCTTGTTCCATTTGTCGAGGCTCGCCAGCCCGCGCAGGAGGCAAAGGTGGGCGTCGGGATTGTCGGTCGGCCGGCGCCGCGCCCGCGCAGTCTCCGCCCGCCGCATCTCCGGCTCGATCGCGCCTACGACCTTTGCCGTCACCTGATCCTACAAATCGAATATGTCCTCGATCCCGCCTTCGAAGTATTCGGCCCAGATATGCGCCGCAGTTGTGGCGTCGACGAGCTGTCCGGTGATGCGGATGCGCGATCCCGCCCTGCGCACGCTGCCTTCCAGCACAAAGCGAACGCCAAGTTCGCGGCCGACCTGCTTCACGTCGACGGCACGGCCCTTGTAGGTAAAAGTCGAGTTGCGCGCGATGACGTACATGTGCCGGTAGTGGGACAGGCCCGTAATGATGTCCTCAACCATGCCGTCGGCGAAATAGTCCTGATCGCTGTCAGCACTCATGTTCTGAAACGGCAAAACTGCGATCGACAGCCTATCGGGCATCGGGGGGTCGGCCGACTTCGCGGCGGCCACGGGCGTCGCTTCGGCCTCCGCTCCGTCCAACAGCAGGCGATGAACCCTTACTGGTCGGGTGATGTTCTTGAGCTGCTGTTCGCCTTCGTCCGCAAAGCCGACATCGAGGCGGCCTTCGACGTCCTCCTGCACGCGCGCCGACACGCAAATGCCGCCGGGCGCCGCAAGTCCCTCCAGCCGGGCAGCCACGTTCACACCTTCACCGAAGATATCGTTGTCCTCGACGATGATGTCGCCGACATGGACGCCGATGCGGAATTCGATACGCCGGTCCGGCGCGACGTCGGCGTTGCGCGCCGCCATGCCGCGCTGGACGTCAACGGCACAGCGAACGGCATCGACGACGCTGGCGAACTCGGCCAGCAGCCCGTCGCCCGTCGTCTTTACCAGCCGTCCATGATGCTCGGCGAGCTTGGCATCGAACAGCGCGGCCCGATGGGCTTTCAACTGTCCGATCGTGCCCTCCTCATCGACGCCCACCAGCCGGCTAAAACCGGCAACATCGGCCGCGAGCACGGCCGAAAGCCTCCTGTCCAGACGCTTGGTTGCCAAGGATGTCTCCGCGTGGTGGCGGCTGAGCAATTACATCTACCGAGTTTTAGCCGGCGCGTCGCCTGCCGATCACTCAGGCAGTCCCGCCTTGCGCAGGCCCTCGGCCAGGCGGGAGAGATCGTCGGGCCGGCGGAGATTGACCCGCTCTTTCAGGTTCGAAACCACCAAGCCGGGATCGAGCTGGCGCAAAAGTGCGAGATATTTCGCCGCCTCGCCCGATCGCCCGAGAAGGGCGGCACTTGCGGCCGCGATTCTCGTGGCCGGCGAGACGAAGGGGTTCCGCTGGAGCGCCTTTTCCGCCCAGGCATAGGCCTCGTCGTACCGACCGGCGATGAAGTGCGCGAACGCCATTGCGGTTTGCATCATGAACATCAGCGAATCGACCGGGCTCAGCCGCATGGCCTGCTGGAGCTGTTCGATCGCCAGGTCGGGCTCGCCGAGCCAGACCCTCACATAACCGCTTTGCACCAGAGCCAGCGAGTAGTTGGGCGTGAGCGCCAGCGCCCGATCGATCAACGCGGCGCCGGCATCGAGGTCGCCCAGAATGTTGGCAATCGCAAAGCCGCTCGAGGAGAGGGCGAAGGCATCGTCGCGGCCGACCTCCGCGGCGCGCGCGGTCAGTCGCGCCGTTTCGGCGATCTCCTGCTCGCGGTCCGCCATCCAGCCATTCGCCTTGCGCACGACGTAGCAGCTCACGGCCAGGCCATACGGCGTGCTGTAGTTCGGATCGAGTTCGATGGCGCGGTGGGCCAGCCGCAGCGCTTCGTCGATGGCTTCCCGGCCCCAGCGCTGGAAGCTCGCTATGCCTCGCATGTAGCTGATGTGGGCGTCGAGACTCTCGGTCGGCTTGCGCTTGGCGCGGTCGACCTCGGCCTGGCGGAGCTGGGGCACGATCGCGCCGACGACGCTTGCCGCCACACGATCCTGCAGATCGAATATGTCCTCGATCTCGCCCTCGAAACGTTCGGCCCAGATGTGCACCGCGGTCGCGGCGTCGATGAGCTGCCCGGTGATGCGGACGCGCGAGCCCGCCCTGCGCACGCTGCCTTCCAGCACGTAACGCACGCCAAGCTCGCGGCCGACCTGCTTCACGTCGACGGCGCGGCCCTTGTAAGTGAAGGTCGAGTTGCGCGCGATGACGAAGATGTTCCGGTAGCGGGACAGGCCCGTGATGATGTCCTCGACCATGCCGTCGGCGAAATAGTCCTGATCGGGATCCGCACTCATGTTCTGGAACGGCAGGACCGCGATCGACGGCATGTCGGGGGCGGCACCGGTGCCGGGTGTGGGGGCCACGGCTCTCGCCCCGCTTGGCGCCTGCGCACCGTCGAGCGCGACGCGGTAGACGCGGACCGGCCGGGCGATGTTCTTGAGCTGCTGCTCGCCGTCGTCGATGAAGCCAACATCGAGCCGGCCTTCGGCATCCTCCTGCACGCGGGCCGACACGCAGATGCCGCCCGGCTCGGCCAGGCCCTCGAGGCGGGCGGCCACGTTCACGCCGTCGCCGAAGATATCGTCGTCCTCGATGATGATGTCGCCGACATGAACGCCGATGCGGAACTCGATACGCTTGTCCTCGATGACCTCGGCATTACGAGCGGCCATACCGCGCTGAACATCGACCGCACAACGGACGGCGTCGACGACGCTGGCGAACTCGGCCAGCAGCCCGTCACCCGTCGTCTTGACCAGACGTCCGTTGTGCTCGGCGAGCTTGGGATCGAACAGAAGGGCGCGATGGGCCTTCAGTTGCCCGATCGTGCCTTCCTCGTCGATGCTCACCAGCCGGCCGTAGCCTGCGACATCGGCCGCCAAGACGGCCGAGAGGCGCCTGTCCAAACGCTTGCTTGCCAAGGATATCCCCAAGGATAGGCGGGCTGACGGTCCTACATGTACCCCAGAAATGATCAGCGAGTCGCCTCTCCAACGGAGGCCGCGGCGGTCTCGATGACAGTGGCGTCACGCGCGGGGCGACGCGGTCATCGCCCGAGCGCCGCCTCTTCCGCCCGAATGCGGATCCACAGGATAGCGGCGTTGAGGATGGAGAAGACGATGCCATAGCCGACCAGCCCGAAGACCAGCGGCAGCACCAGGATCTCGGCAGCAACGACGCAGTAGTTGGGATGCGACACGAAGCGATACGGCCCCGATGCCACCAGCGGCGCGCCGGGCAGCACCATGATGCGGGTCGTCCAGCGCGGCCCGAGCGTGGCGATCACCCAGACGCGCAGCGCCTGCAGGACCACGAACACGCCGAGCCAGGCCCAGCTCACCGGATCGGCGGAGCCGGAAAGGACGAAATACCAAAGCC
>DATHNU010000141.1:0-2189 GCA_035485695.1 Reyranella sp.
GCCCATAAGGTCGGCCCAGCCGGCCCAGTGCGAGGCATCGGCGGCGAGCGCAAAGACCCCGGCATTGATCATGGGATAGCGGATCAGCCGGTCGGCCGTCGCCCTGTCGAAGCAGGATTCATAGGCGGCGCCATTGATCGAAGAGAACTCGCCCCAGGCATGGCGATAATGGCGCATCGAGCGATGGATCTCGGGCGCCACGGCCAACGCGCCGGTGCGCGCCGCCCGCAGGAACAGCGAGATCGCGTCGCCCTGCTGCACCCAGCAATCGCCGTCGATCCAGAGATAGAGCTCGAAGCCCGGGAAGTAGCGCGGCAGGAAGGGACGCGCGGTTAGCGCCTTGTAGCCGTCCTTGAGCCTGTTGCGGCCAGGGAACTCGAAATCCCACTGCGGCACGACCAGCGTGGCACCTTGTTCCCGGCACCACGCGCGCTGCTCCTCGGTGAGGCCGCAATCGAGGACACCGAGCGACAGCACCCGACCCTCCGGCGTCGCGCGCAGCGAGCCGATGCAATCGCGCATCAACTCGAAATAGCCGGCATCGCCGCCGGTGATCGCGATGGTTCGTTCCGACACGTGGCAAGGATGGCCCATCGGCCCTTTGCTGTCGCCTGGCATTGCGCCACAGTGAGATGGCGGAGGAAATACCATGGCCAAGCACGTCGACTACTACGTCTCGCTGAACTCGCCCTGGACCTATCTGGGCTCGAAGCGCTTCGAGGCGATGGCCCAGAAGCATGGCGCCGACGTCACCATCTGGCCGGTCGATTTCGGCTCGGTGTTCGCCGTCTCGGGCGGTCTGCCGCTGCCCAAGCGCGCGCCGCAGCGTCAGGCCTACCGCATGATGGAGCTGAAGCGCTGGCGTGATCATCTCGGCGTGAAGACCACGCTCGAGCCGAAGTTCTTCCCGGCCAACGAAGTGCCCGCCGCCAAATGCGTGATCGCCTTGCGCGAGCAGGGCCGCATGGCCGACGCCATCAAGGTCGCCCACGCCGTACTGGCGGCCTTGTGGGCCGAGGAGAAGAACACCGGCGATCCCGCCACCTTGCAGGCGATCATCGCGGGTTGCGGCCTCGATGCGGCCGCCGTGGTGAAGGCGAGCGAGGCGCCCGCCATCGCCGAAAAGCGCGAGAGCTATACCAAGCAGGCGATCGAGCGCGGCGTCTTCGGCGCGCCCTCGTTCGTGATCGACGGCGAGATCTTCTGGGGCCAGGACCGGCTCGACTTCGTCGACCGCAAGCTCGCGACTTAGCGCGTCATCGCTGGGGGCGCGCCACTCCAGTGGCGCGATCTTTTTCGGCGGAGCGCCATGACGCGCCACTGGAGTGGCGCGCCCCCAGCAAAGATGGGCATCCGCCCAATCAGATGTCGAGATACGCGGCGGCCGCGATGGCGATGCCGTTGTTGATCATGTGGCACACCAGCGAGGGCCACAGCGAATCGGTGCGCCGCCGCAGCCAGCCGAACCACAGGCCAAGCGGCAGGACGAGGATGATGTGGGCCGGCTCGAAATGGGCGGCAGCGAAGGCGAGCGAACTCACGATCCAGGCGATGAAGGTCCCCCAGCGGCCTGCCAGCCAGCCATAGAGCAGGCCGCGAAAGATCAGTTCCTCGACCAGCGGCGCCAGCACGGCGATGGTCAGGAGACTGCCGACGAACCCCGGCTCGCGGGCGATCTTGCCCACTTCCTTCATGCCCTCGGGCTCGATGCCAAGATGGCTGACCGCGATCGACAGCACTTCAGTAACCAGCACGCCCAGCACAACGGGTCGCCAGCCGACAGGGCGGAAGCCCAGCGCCGGCAAAGCCGCCCAGCCCATCGGGGCAACCACGACCAGCACCGCAAGTAGGCCTGTGGCGAAGAACGCCGTGATGACCGCCAATGTGCCGTAATCGCGCGCCAACCAGACGACGGGCACCAGCAGCGCCATGAACACGGGCACAAAGACCAGGACCCTCCATCCGCGGATGGTCGGAAAATCCTTCTGGATCAACGGGTTAATTCCAGGCACCACGCCTTTTGACTCCATGGCCGGCAGGCCTTATACCCCGGCCGCTCAATCGGTCGTGCCGATTTCTACCGGTTCCCCCTTCGGGGAGCTCCGCTGATCCGCGAAGGTTCGCGCATCGGCGCGATTTTCGTTTGGGCGAACGGAGTTTTGGAACCGCATGTTCGAGGGTCTCAGCAA
>DATHNU010000142.1:0-3835 GCA_035485695.1 Reyranella sp.
CTCCGGCAGCGGCCCGTCGAGCGGGAACTTGGTGAGGTCGAGGCCGCCCGAGATATGCGACAGCGACTGCAACGCCACGTCGTCGGGCATCAGCGACTGCAGGTATTCGTAGTTCTCGCGCGCCTCTTCCATGGTGCGGCCGAGCACGGGCGTGAGGCCCGGCATGATTTTTACGTCGTCGGCCGTACGGCCGTAGCGGGCCGCCCGGTTCTTGATGTCGGCATAAAAAGCCTTGGCCTCGTCGATCTTGGTCTGGGCGGTGAACACCACGTCGGCGGTGCGCGCCGCAAGCTCGCGCCCGGCCTCGGAGGAGCCTGCCTGCGCCACCACCGGCCAGCCCTGCGGCGAGCGGGTGATGTTGAGCGGTCCCTTGACCTTGAAGTGCTTGCCGACATGGTCGAGGAAGTGGACCTTGTCGCGGTCCATGTAGACGCCGCTCTGCTTGTCGCGCAGGAGGCCGCCGTCTTCCCAGCTGTCCCACAGGCCGACCACGACCTCGTAGAATTCGGCGGCGCGCTCGTAGCGCTCGGCGTGCGCCAGATGCTCGTCGAAGCCGAAATTCTCCGACTCGTCCTCGATCTGCGACGTCACCAGGTTCCAGCCGGCGCGGCCGCGGCTGATATGGTCGATCGAGGCGAAGCGCCGGGCGATGTTGTACGGCTCGTTGTAGGTCGTGGTCGCCGTCGCGACCAGGCCGATGCGGCTGGTCACCATGGCGAGCGCTGCGAGCGTCGCCGTCGGCTCGAGCTTGACGGTGCGCGAGAGCTTGGCGCGGGTGCGCTCGCCGCGCGCCAGCGCGCGGCTGCCGGCCACGCCCACCGTGTCCTGGAAGAAGATCGTGTCGAACTTGGCTTCTTCCGCCACCTGGGTGATGTGGGCGTATTCCTTGAAGTCCATGTCGGCCGTGGGCACCGCGTCGGGATGACGCCAGCCCGCCAGATGGTTGCCCGGCACGCTGAAGAAGCCACCGAGACGGAGCTGCTTGCTACCGCTCACGACTGTCACCCGAAGCGAAGCGAGACTTGCTGGGGGCGCGCCACTCCAGTGGCGCGTCATGTTCCCTCTGCACGCTCGATCGCGCCACTGGAGTGGCGCGCCCCCAGCGAAGACTACAAATGCTAGTCATCGGCGGCTCTCACTTGAACACTGGTACGATTCTTCGTGTGGATGTTCTGCGGAATCGGCACACCGAGGTTTTCCCTGAAAGTCTTGCCCTCGTACTCGGTGCGGAAGATGCCGCGCCGCTGCAGCTCCGGGATGACCAGGGTCACCCATTCCTCGAGCGGCTTGGGATAGTGCGGAAACAACAGATTGAAGCCGTCGCAGGCGCCGGCCTCGAGCCAGGCCTGCATGTCGTCGGCGAGCTGCTGGGGCGTGCCGTAGAGGACGCGATGGGCCTGGCTCATGGCCAGCACGCGGCCGATCTCGCGGATGGTCATGCCGCGCTTGCCCATGGCGATGATCATCTCCTGGCGCGCCCGCGCGGCGTTGCTGGGCTTCAGCTCGGGCAATGGTCCGTCGGGGTCGCAGGCAAAGATGTCGACGCCGCCCGCCAGCCGCGCGACGCCCGCGATGCCGACGCCATCGTCGACCAGCGAGCGCAGCTCCTCGTATTTCTCGCGCGCCTCTGTTTCGCTGCGGCCGACGATCGGCATGATGCCGGGAAAGATGCGGATGTCTTCCGGTCCGCGTCCGTACTTGGTCACGCGCGAGCGCATGTCGTTGCAGAAATCCTGGCCTTCCTTGATGGTGGTCTGCGCCGTGAACACCATGTCGGCGGTGCGGGCGGCGAGCTCCATGCCGATATCCGACGAGCCGGCCTGAGCCACCACCGGGCGGCCCTGCGGTGACCGCGCCACGTTGAGTGGGCCGCGCACCGTGAAGTGCTTTCCCTGGTGCCGCAGGATGTGCATCTTGTCATAGTCGAACCAGATGCCGCTCTTCTTGTCGCGCAGGAAGGCGTCGTCTTCCCAGCTGTCCCACAGGCCGATCACGACGTCGTGAAACTCGGCAGCGCGGTCGTAGCGGATGCCGTGCTCGAAATGCTGGTCGCGGCCGAAATTCACCGCCTCGTCCTCGGCCTGCGAGGTGACGAGGTTCCAGCCGGCGCGGCCGCCGCTGATATGGTCGATGGTGAGGAAGCGGCGCGCGACGTTGTAGGGCTCGTTGTAGGAGGTCGTGCAGGTCGACACCAGGCCGATCCGGCTGGTGATCGCGGCGAGGGCGGCGATCGCGCTCACCGGCTCGATATGCGCCTGCCTGCCGTTCTTCACCCGGAACGGCTTGGCGCCATAGACCGCGGTGCTCCCCGGGATGGCGACGCTGTCCTGGAAGAACATGCAGTCGAGCTTGCCGCGCTCGGCCATGCGCGCCATGTCGGCGAGGTAACGAAAGTCGAGGTCGGTCTCGCAGATCGCGTCGGGATGGCGCCAACCGGTCGGATGGCAGCCTGGAACACTGAAGAAGGCGCCGAAGCGCAGCTGGCGCCGGGCCGTCGTCATTGGGTCACCGTCATGCGAACTGTCCGGATTTCATGCAGTTAGTATGCCAACGAAGCGGGTCGGCGCGAATGTCAAAACCGGTGGCGCAAGACGTATTATGCTGCCGTCCATGGAAACCCTGAACCACCGCGAAACGTCCGAGAAGGACCTGCCGCTACGCTACGACATACGGTTGCTCGGCCGCATCCTGGGCGACACGGTGCGTGCCCAGGAGGGCGACGCGGTGTTCGAGCTCGTCGAACACATAAGGCGCACGGGAGTCCAGTTCCACCGCGACGCCGACGAGGCCGCCCGGCAGGAACTGCAGACGATCATGAGCGGCCTGCCGACCGGCCAGGCGCTGCGCATCATCCGGGCCTTCGGCTATTTCTCGCATCTCGCCAACCTCGCCGAAGACCAGCACCACATCCGCCGCACCCGCGCCTATGCCATGGCCAAGGCGCCGCCGCGGCAAGGCACGATGGCCTATGCGCTCGATCGTGCCCGCAACGCCGGCATCTCGCGGGAACAACTGCAGGCATTCTTCGCCCACGCGCTCTGTAGTCCGGTCCTGACGGCACACCCGACGGAGGTCCGCCGCAAGAGCTCGATCGACCGCGAGATGGAGATCGCGCAGCTGCTCGACGAGCGCGACCGCGTGCAGTTCACGCCGGAAGAGCTGGCGGCCAACCGCAGGGAGCTGCGCCGCGCCGTGCTCACCCTGTGGCAGACCAGCCTGGTGCGCGGCAAGCGTCTCAGGGTCATCGACGAGGTCGCCAACGCTCTGGCCTACTATGACCACACCTTTCTGAACGCGCTGCCGGTCTTTTACGGCGACTTGGAGGATCGTCTCGGCGGCATCGATCCGGCCTGGCGCGACCTCGACGTGCCGTCCTTCCTGCGCATGGGGAGCTGGATCGGCGGCGACCGCGACGGCAATCCCTTCGTCACGGCCGACGTGACGGGGCAGGCGCTCGCCATGCAAAGCCAGCGGGCGCTGCGCTTCTATCTCGACGAGTTGCATCTGCTGGGCGGCGAGCTGCCGCTCGATGGCCGCATCGTGCGCGTCTCCGATGCCCTGTGCGCCCTGGCTGAAAGCTCGCCCGATCGCTCGCCGGAGCGCCACGACGAACCCTACCGGCGCGCCATCGTCGGCATCTACGCCAGGCTGGCCGCCACCGCCTGGGCGCTCGACAAACTGGAAGCACCCCATCCCGCGGTCGGACCGGCAGCGGCCTATGAGGCGGCGGGCGAGCTCTTGGCCGACCTCGATACGCTGTCCGACTCGCTGTCAGCCAACGGCTCGGTCGCCCTGGCGCGGGGCCGCTTGCGGTCGTTGCGGCGGGCGGTCGATG
>DATHNU010000143.1:0-9288 GCA_035485695.1 Reyranella sp.
GTGCCGGTGATCGTGGTCGACATGTCGACCGCGCTCTATGCCTTCCAGGCGCTGTCGGCCGCGCTCTATGCGCGGCGCGACGAGACGCGCGGCCGCTACCTCGACGTCAGCCTGATGCAGGCGGCGACCGCGCTGCAGTCGATCCGGCTGATGGCCTGCCATCTCGAAGGCGGCACCATGAAGCCCGGTGGCGCGCCGGGCGGGGTGTTCCAGGTGGCCGACGGCTGGCTGTCGATGGTGGCGATCAACGACCGCGACTGGCGGGCGCTGTGCGCGGCCCTGCAGATGCCGGCGCTGGCCGACGATGCGCGCTTCGCCACACCGGCGGCGCGGCTCGCCAACGACGTGGCGCTCTACGCCATCGTGCGGCCGGCGCTTGCCGCCGAACCCTGGGCGGTGTGGAGCCAGCGCCTGACCGAGGCGCGCCTGATGCACGAGCGATTGAACAGCTACGCCGAATTTCTGGACCAGCCGCATGTGCGCGAGACCGGCCTGATCCAGTGGCTCACCCAGGCCGGCCTCAACCGGCCGGTGCCGGTGCCGGCGTTGCCCGGCATGCTGCATCAGCTCGACGGCACGTCGCGGGCGATGGCGCCCGTCACCGGCCAGCACACCACCGATGTCCTGGCCGAGCACGGTTTCAGCGCGGCCGAGATCGAGACCCTGTTGGCGCAGGGGACGGTCGCGGCCGCATGACGGCAGCGCAGAAGAAAGCCGTGGTCGTGGGCGCGCTGGGCGTCATCGGCCGGTATATCGTCGACAAGCTTCTGGCCGAAGGCGACTGGCAGGTCGTCGGCCTGTCGCGCCGCGCGGCGAAGAACGCGCCGCGCTACCGCCACATCCCGGTCGATCTGCTCGACCTCAAGGACCTGGGCAGGAAGCTCGGCGGATCGAGCGACGTCACCCATGTCTTCTACGCCGCCTTCCAACCCGGCACGAGTGTGGCCGCGGACTACGCCGCGGTCATCGCGCCCAACCGCGACATGCTGGTGAATTCCGTCACCGCCATCGCCAAGGCGAGCCGGGACCTGCAGCGGGTCGTGCTGGTGACCGGCACAAAATATTACGGGGTCCATCTCGGGCCAGTGAAGACGCCGATGCGCGAGACCGATCCGCGCCACCTGCCGCCCGATTTCTACTTCGACCAGATCGACTGGCTGACGGACTTCCAGCGCGGCAAGAAATGGAGCTTTGCCGAGCTGCGCCCCCAAACGCTGTGCGGCTTCGCACCGGGCACGGCCATGAGCATCCTGCCCGCCATCGCTGTCTATGCCGCGGTCTCCAAGGAGCTCGGCCTGCCGCTGCGCTTTCCCGGCAAGCCGGGCGCCTACGACACGATCTACCAGGTGACGGAGTCCGCTCATTTCGCCAAGGCCGCGCTGTGGGCGGCGACCGAGCCGCGCTGCGCCAACCAGGCCTACAACATCACCAACGGCGATTATTTCCGCTGGCGCAACGTCTGGCCGAAGATCGCCCAGGTGTTCGGCATGAAAGTGGGCGAGGTGCAGACCATCAGCCTCACCCGGCACATGGCCGACAAGGCCGGTTTGTGGGCGGAGATGACGAAGAAGCATGGCCTGAAGAAGTTCGCCTTCGACCAGCTGGTCGCCTGGCCGTTCGCCGATTATGTGTTCGGCTCGGAGTGGGACGTCATGTCCGACATCACCAAGAGCCGCCTGCACGGCTTCCACGACGTGGTCGACAGCGAGGCCATGTTCGAGCGCCTGCTGCGCCGCTTCCGCCGCGAAAAGATCGTGCCGTGATCAGCCTGCTCGATCCCGGCCGCTACATTCGCACGCCCTGGAAGAACGGCGGCGGTATCTCGGTCGACATCGCGCTCGAGGGCGACGTCTGGCGCTTCGGCCGCACGTCGATCGCCACGCCGGGTCCCTTCTCCGACTACACGGGCTTCGACCGGATGCAGCTGCTGATGGCCGGCAGCGGCCTGGTGCTGGAGACGCCCGGCGGCGAGATCGACGTGCGGCGGCCCTTCAAGCCGGTGCGCTTCGCCGGAGAGACGCCGATCGTGAGCCGCCTCGAAGCGGGGCCGGTCGAGGTCATAAATCTGATGGGCGACCGCAGCCGGGTGCGCATCGACCTCGCGGTGTCGGCCCCTGGCGAGACATGGCGGTTGGGTCCGGGCGTGCATATCGCCTATTGTCCTCCCACCTTGGCGGGGCAAGGGCGGGCGGTCGTGCGGCTGGGCGAAGCGGACCACCATCTCGCGGCCGATGCCGGTCTTCGCATCGAGGATCAGGCGGGAACCATCGCAAGCTGCATCGCCGGGCTGATCGTGAGGGGGAGCGTGACATGCGTATCGCGGTAGTCGGAGCGGGTGGCGTGGGCGGCGGCTTTGGCGCGGCGCTCGCCAAGGCGGGGGCCGACGTCACCTTCATCGCCCGCGGCGCGCATCTCGCGGCGATGCAGAGCAACGGCCTCACGGTCGAGAGCCCGCGCGGCGACACGCATCTCGTGCCGACCCAGGCGACTGACGACCCGACATCCGTCGGCCCGGTCGATGTCGTGCTGTTCTGCGTGAAACTGTGGGACGTCGAGAGCGCGGGCGCGGCGATCAAGCCGATGGTGGGGGCGGATACCGCCGTGATCCCGCTGCAGAACGGCGTCGATGCCGCCGAGCGGCTGGCGCCGATCCTGGGCAAGCCGGCGGTAATGGGCGGCGTCGCCAATATCAGCGCCACCATCGCCCAGCCCGGCGTGATCCGCCAGACCGGCACGGTGATGCGCATGGTGTTCGGCGAGCTCGACGGAGCCAAGAGCGCGCGTGCCGAGGCGTTCGCGGCGCTGTGCGCGAAAGCCGCCATCGACGGCGTGGCGAGCCCGGCGATCCTGACCGAGCTCTGGATGAAGTTCATCCTGCTCGCGTCGAATGCCAGCATCATGGCGCTCGCCCGGCTGCCGGTCGGCAAGCTGCGCGACGATCCCGACATCGCGCCCTGGTTCACCACCGCCTACGAGGAGGTGACGGCGGTCGGCCGTGCCGCGGGCGTGGCGCTCCCCAACGACGCCGTCGACAAGACCTTGACCTTCAACCGCAGCGCGCCGCCGCAGCTCATGCCCTCGATGGCCGTCGATCTCTTGCGCGGCAATCGCATCGAGCTGCCGTGGCTTTCCGGCAAGGTGGTCGCGCTCGGCAGGAAACATGGCGTGCCGACGCCGACCCACGCCTTCATGTATGCCGCGCTGAAACCCTACATCATGGGAGCGCCGATATAGTATCGGGCATTAGAAATCGCAGAGTCGCTTGCAGCCCATGCTTCGAGACGCGCGCTGCGCGCGCTCCTCAGCATGAGGTGTTGGTGTTGTTTCAATAGGATAGACCTCATCCTGAGGAGGCCGCGAAGCGGCCGTCTCGAAGGATGGGCCTCAGTGCCGATTTACGATTCTGAGTACTAGGGGGAAACCATGCGCGTTTTTCTGATCGTCCTGCTCGTCCTCGCCGGGATCGTTCCGGCTGAGGCCGCCGATCTGAAGCTCCTGACCGCCGGCGCCTTCAAGCCGGTGGCGCTGGAGATCGTTGCCGAGTTCGAGAAGCGGACCGGCAACAAGGTGACGATCGACAACGACACCGCGGGCGGCCTCTCCAAGCGCGTCGCGGCCGGCGAATATTTCGACGTGGTGATCATGCCGCCGCTGGTGCTGGGGCCGTTCCTCGGCGGCAAGCTGGACGAAAGCAGCGCCAAGCCGCTGGCCCGCGCCGGCATCGGCGTCGCGGTCAAGGAGGGTGCGGCCAAGCCCAACATCTCGAGCGTCGACAGCTTCAAGAAGGCGCTGCTGGCGGCGCGCTCGGTCGGCTATGTCGATCCTGCCTCGGGCGGCTCGAGCGGCATCTATCTCGCCAAGCTGTTCGAGAAGATGGGCATCGCCGATCAGCTCAAGCCCAAGACCGTGCTGGTGAAGGGCGGGCTGGTCGCCGAGAAGGTGGCGAACGGCGAGGCCGAGATCGGCCTGCAGCAGGCGAGCGAGCTCATGACCGTACCGGGCGCGGTACTGGTCGGGCCGATCCCGCTGGACGTGCAGAACTACACGATCTATTCGGGCGCGGTCTCCACGGCTTCACGCAACCGGGCGGCTGCGGACGCGCTGATGCTGGCGCTGGCCGACCCGAAGAACTTGCCGCTGTTGAAGAAGAAGGGGTTGGACGGGCCTTAGAAACTTTCGGATTCCTCTCCCCCGCTAGGGGGGAGAGGTTAGGTGAGGGGGTTGCACGAGCTGTCGGAGCCCCCTCACCCTACCTCTCCCCCTAGCGGGGGAGAGGAGCAGGAAGTGGTTACGCCTTCAGCTCCCTCACCGCCTCCGTCCAGGCGCCGATCGTGTGGTCGATGTCGGCGCGGGTGTGGGCCAGGCTCACATAGTATTTGCTCTCGCCCTTCATGATGCCGCGCTCGCGCAACAGCTTGTTGAAGCGCGTGGCGATCGCCTTGTCGCCTTTCAGCGTGTCGCGATAATCCTTGATCGGCTGGTCGGTGAAGACGACGTCGAACAAGGGCGGCTCGCCGATCACCTGGGCCTTGATGCCGGCATTCTTCAGCAGGCCCGAGAGTGCCGCCATCAGCTCGCGGCCGGTGGCGAAGACCTGGTCGTAGGCGCCGGGGCGCTTCAGGATGTCGAGCGTGGCCAGCCCGGCCACGGCGGCGACCGGATTGCCCGAGAGCGTGCCGACCTGAAAGATGAAATCCTCGTCGTCCATCGCCAGCCGGTCGAAGTGCTTCATGATGTCGGCGCGGCCGGCGATGGCGGCCAGCGCAAAGCCGCCGCCCACGATCTTGCCCAGGGTGCAGAGATCGGGCGTGACGCCGTAGTACTCCTGCGCCCCGCCATAGGCGAAGCGGAAGCCGGTCACGACCTCGTCGAAGATCAGCGGAATGCCGTGCTTCTGCGTCACCCCGCGCAGCGCCTGCAGGAAGCCGGGATTGGGCGGGATCAGGCGCTGGAACGGCTCGACGATGACGCCGGCCAGCTCGTCCTTCTGCTCCTCGATCAGGCTTTCCACCATGCCGATGTCGTTGAAGGCCGCCACCAGCATCTCGTCCTGCACCGACTTGGGAATGCCGGCCGAATCGGGCGACGGCCGCGGGAAGTTGCCCGGCCGCTTGGGCGCCAGCGACATCAGCGCGTAGTCGCTCATGCCGTGATAGCCGCCCTCGAACTTCAGGATCTTGTCGCGCTTGCGGAAGGCGCGCGCGGCGCGCATCGCGTAGAGATCGGCCTCGGTGCCGGAGCAGACGAAGCGCACCTGGTCGGCGCAGGGCACGGCGTCGCAGATCGCCTCGGCGAGCGCGATGCCGTGACGGTTATTGCCGAAGAAGGTCGTGCCCAGCGGCACCTGCGCCTGCACCGCCGTCGTCACGTCCGGATGGGCGTGGCCCACGAACATCGGCCCCGAGCCCAGGAGAAAGTCGACATATTCGCGGCCGGCTTCGTCCCAGATGCGGCCGCCCCTTCCCTCTTTGAGAACGACCTCGGCCGGCATGTTGCCGAAGCTGCCGCCGGGCAGGACTCGTTTGGCCTGCTCGACGAGATCGTTGGTGGAGTCGAGGACGGTTGTGACGCTCATGGTTCACCTCTTGTCTGCGGACCGCGGGCCTCCGGCCCGCTCAGGCATGATGCGGGCCGGAAGATCTACTCAATCGGCACGAAGATGGAATGGCGCATCTGGCCCGAGATGGCCTTGGAGAAGTGGCCCTTGCCGGAGGTGTCCTCGACCAGGATCACCTCGCCGGCGCCGATGATGCGCGTCTCGCCGTCGCTCGCCTGGATGCTGACGCCGCCGTCGAGGTTGATGATGTATTGCCGGCGCGGCGCGGGATGCCATTCGTAGTCGTAGCTGCCGGGCGTCTCGCGGAAAATGATGCCGGTCGCCGGGAACATGTCGGAGGTCTTGCCGCCCCTGCCCTCATGCTTCCATTCGACCTCGATGTCGCGGAAATGCGTCTCGCCCTTGTCGTCGACATAGAGATTATGGATGCGCATGAATTTTCTCCCGCCCTCATTTTGTGGTAGCCGTTTTCGGAGCCGAGCTTAGAACGAAAACATGCTTAGAAAACCTGTCGCGGCCGCTATTTTCGATATGGATGGCCTGCTGATCGACACCGAGGCGGTCTATATCGAGGCCTACCACGCCGCCGCCCAGGCGATCGGGACGAAAATGCCGATCGAGCTCTGCCACGCGATGATCGGCGTGCCGACCCGCGAATGCGAGGCCATGATCCAGGACCATTTCGGCCCGGCCTTCAGCGTCGAGCAGTTCCGCGGCCACTTCAACCAGCATGCCCGCCTGATGCTCGACGCCCACGTCCCCGTGAAACCGGGTGCCGGCGAGCTGCTCGCCTGGCTGGGCGGCCGCGGCCTGCCGCTGGCCATCGCCACCTCGTCGCGCCCGGCGACCGTGCAGCGCCATCTCGCCCGCGCCGGCCTGCTCGGCCATTTCAAGGCGGTCGCCACGCGCTATGACGTCGAGCGCGGCAAGCCGCATCCCGACGTCTATTTCGAGGCGGCGCGGCGACTCGGCGTGGCGCCCGAGCGCTGCATCGCCTTCGAGGATTCCAACGTCGGCCTCACCGCCGCGCATGCGGCCGGGACCATGGCGATCATGGTGCCCGACATCGGGCCGCCGTCGCCCGACGTCCGCGCCAAATGCCTGAAAGTCGTGCCCGACCTCCACGCGGCGCTGACGCTGCTGCAGGCGGAGCTGTAGCATGCCGGATTTCTCCACCCTCGCCCTCTTCGCAGCGGCCTGCCTGGTCCTGACGGCCACCCCCGGCCCCGACATGCTGCTCATCGCCTCGCGCAGCGTCAGTCAGGGCAAGGCCGCGGGCTTTGCGACTCTGGCCGGCATCCAGGTCGGCACCTATTGCCATGCCGCGGCCGCGGCCCTCGGCCTTTCGCAGCTCTTCGTCGTTGTCCCGATCGCCTACGACGTGGTGCGCTACGCGGGCGTCGCCTACCTGCTCTATCTCGCGTGGCAGACATTCCGCTCCACCGGAACGGCGTTCGCTCCCACGGCCGGATTGCGGCGCTATCCGATCGCCGTCGTGTTCCGACAGGGTCTGCTGACCAACCTGCTCAATCCCAAGATGGCCTTGTTCGTCCTGGCGCTGTTCCCGCAGTTCGTGAATCCGGGCGCGGGCTCCGTTGCCGTGCAGATCATGCTGCTGGCCACCCTGCTCAACCTGATCGGAATCGTGGTCAACGGCGCCGTCATCCTGACGGCCAGCCGACTGGGCCAAGCGTTTTCCGGTCGCGGCCGGTGGCATCGCGCGCCGCAGTTCCTGCTCGGTACGGTGTTCGTCGCGCTTGCCGCCAGGCTCGCCTTCGACGGCCGGCGCTGAAGCGCGTTCGCCTGATCAGACCAGCTCCATCTTCAGTCTGCGGCCCACGGCGTGCGCTGCCCGCGCAAGCGTGCCCAAAGTCACCGCTTCGTTTTCAGGATCGAGCAGGCGATCGAGCTGGGCACGGCTCGTTTGCATGCGTTTCGCCAACATCGTCTTGGTCAGGCGATTCTCGCGCATAACGACATCGAGTTGGCGTGCGATGACCCGCTTGATGGCCCGCGCCGTCACCTCTTCGTAAAGACCTTCTTCCTTGAGGAAATCGTCGAATGACGATCCAATGCGGCCTTTCTTTTTCGCCCTCGACGTCCTTGATGTCCTCACCAATTCGTTTCCTGTCCTCACGGTCGAGACTTTGCAGCCATTCGCGAACCGGCTCACGTCCCGACGACAAAGCGTAAAAGGCAGCCGGCAGCCTTTTTATCGGCCGCGCAGCAGATATGTATCAATATTGGTACGCATTGGCTACGTTGGACCATTCCTCGCGGCGCGCGTTTACTAGAACTTCTCCACCCACGGCCTCACCTCGACCTCCCAGCTCCAGGCGCTGCGGTGCTGCTGGAGGGTGGCCCAATAGGTTTCGGCGATGGCGTCGGGATCGAGCAGGCTGTCGGGGCTGTTGTCCGGCACCGGCCGCGAAGCGCTCCTGATGCCGCCGTCGATCACGAAATGCGCCACATGGATGCCCTTGGGCGAGAGCTCGCGCGCCATCGATTGCGCCAGCCCGCGCAGGGCGAACTTGCCCATGGCGAAGGTGGCCGACAGCGCGAAGCCCTTCACTCCGGCCGTGGCGCCGGTCAGGAAAATCGCGCCGTGCGACTGGGGCAGCATGCGCTTCGCCGCCTGCTGGGACACCAGGAAGCCGCCGAAGGCGCTGATCTCGATGGCCCGCTTGACGTCGTCGGGCGGCAGGTCGACCAGCGCGCCGCGCACCCGGGCACTGGCATTGTAGACCACGACGTCGGGCGTGCGGCCCTTGGCATCGAGCGCCGCAAACAGGTCGGCAACTTCCTTCTGATCGGCGGCGTTGCAGGCATGAACCTCCGCGCCGGTCTCCTTCGCAAGCGCCGCAAGCTTGTCGGTCTGGCGGGCGGCCAGCGAGACGGCGAGCCCGTTGCTGGCCAGCAACCGGGCCAGCGAGGCGCTGAGGCCGGGACCGGTGCCGACGATCAGCGCAGAGCGGTATTTTGGCTTTTCCATAAGGGTCTCCTCGTTGCCGGGGATTCGACGCGGGTATAGGCTGTAGCGCAATAGGGAAGGACAACGCCATGGATCAGGCACAGCCTGTTGGCCGCATCGACGTCATCTCCGACGTGATTTGCCCCTGGTGCTACGTCGGCAAGCGCCAGCTCGAGCGCGCCTTCGACCTCCTGGAGAAGCAGCACCTGCGCTTCACCGTCGCCTGGCATCCCTTCCAGCTCAATCCCGACATGCCGCGCGAGGGCGTCGACCGCGCCGAGTACCGCCTGGCCAAGTTCGGCAGCCTCGAGCGCTCGCAGCAGCTCGACGAGCGCCTCACCGAGACCGCCGCCACGGTGGGGCTGGAATTCCACCTCGATCGGCTGACCCGCACGCCCAACACGCTGAATGCCCACCGCCTGATCCGCTTCGCGGGGCAACGGGGCGTGCAGGACGGCGTCGTCGAGGCGCTGTTCGAAGGCTATTTCTGCAACGGCGCCGACATCGGCGACGACGGGGTCCTGACCAAGCTCGGCGAAGAGGGCGGCCTCGACCGCGACGAGGTGGCGGCGCTGCTGGCGAGCGACGCCGGTCTCAAGGAGGTGGCGGCCGCCGACCGCATGGCGCGCAACGCCGGCATCCAGGGCGTGCCGAGCTTCGCGCTGCAGGGCCATGTGCTGTTCTCCGGCGCCGTGCCGGCCGAGGAAATGGTGCAGGCCTTCCGCCACGCCTGGGACATCCTGAAGAACCGCGCGGCGTA
>DATHNU010000144.1:0-5647 GCA_035485695.1 Reyranella sp.
GTTCGGCACCACGATCTGCCTGATCGAGCACGACATGGGCGTGGTCATGGATATCTCCGATCGCGTCGTGGTTCTCGACTACGGCAAGAAGATCGGCGACGGCGCGCCGGACGCGATCAAGAGCAACAAGGCGGTGATCGATGCCTATCTCGGCGTGAGTCATTGATGGCCGCGATGAAAACGTCTTTGCTCCTCTGCCCCGCCAGGGGGAGAGGCTGGGCGAGGGGGCTACGCACGTCGATTCCCCCTCACCCAACCTCTCCCCCTGGCAGGGGAGAGGAACATGAGGGGAGGACGAGGTAATGGGTTTCTTCCTCGAGGTCCTGATCGGCGGCCTGCTCGCCGGCGTGCTCTACTCACTGGTGGCGCTGGGCTTCGTGCTCATCTTCAAGGCGTCCGGCGTCTTCAACTTCGCCCAGGGCGCGATGGTGCTGACGGCGGCGCTGGCGCTGGTGCGCGCGCTCGAGCTCACCCAGGAAAAGTGGCACTGGCCGTTCGGCCTGGCGCTGATCGCCGCCTTGCTGTTCGCCGGCGCCGTCATGGCGATCATCGCCTGGGCGGCCGAGCGGCTGGTGCTGCGCAAGCTGGTGAACCAGGAGGGCATCATCCTGTTCATGGCCACCATCGGCGTCACCTTCGTCCTCGAGGGCCTGGCCCAGGCGGTGTTCGGCGCCGACGTCTATCCGCTCAATATCGGCCTGCCCCGCGATCCGATCTTCGTCCTCGAATCGCTGTTCGACGGCGGCATCCTGGTGAATGAGCTCGACCTCTGGGCCGCCGTGATCGCGGGCCTCCTGGTCGCGGGCCTGGCGCTGTTCTTCCAGTGGACTCGAATCGGCCGCGCCTTGCGCGCCGTGGCCGACGACCACGCCGCCGCGCAGTCGGTCGGCATTCCGCTCAACCAGATCTGGTTCATCGTTTGGCTGGTCGCGGGTCTGGTGGCGTTGGCCGCGGGCGCGGTGTGGGGCAGCAAGCTCGGTGTGCAGTTCTCGCTGTCGCTGCTGGCGCTGAAGGCGCTGCCGGTTCTTGTCCTCGGCGGCTTCACCTCGGTGCCCGGGGCCATCGTCGGCGGGCTGATCATCGGCGCCGGCGAGAAGCTTTCCGAGGTGTTCCTGGGGCCGGCGATGGGCGGCGGTATCGAAATCTGGTTCGCCTACGTGCTGGCGCTGCTGTTCCTGCTTGTGCGTCCGCAAGGACTGTTCGGCGAACGCATCATCGAGCGCGTGTAAGGACAGGAGGACGGCGTGTTCTATCGCGAGGCCGGCCAGTACAAGGCGAGCTACCAATCGGACCAGGCGATCTTCCCGATCGCCCAGGACCGCATCGTCATGCTGGCGCTGCTTCTGATCGCGTTCATCGCCGTGCCTTTGCTGGCCAGCGAGTACGTCTATCGCGCCGTGCTGATCCCGGTCGTCATCCTGGCGCTGGCGGCGATCGGGCTCAACGTGCTGATGGGTTATTGCGGCCAGGTCTCGCTGGGTTCGGGCGCCTTCATGGGGGTCGGCGCCTACGCCGCCTACAACCTCGCCATCCGCCTGCCCTTCCTCAATCCCTTCGTCTGCGTCCTCTTGGGCGGCTTCGTCTCGGCGGCGGTCGGCATCGCCTTCGGCGTGCCCAGCCTGCGCATAAAGGGCTTCTATCTCGCCTGCGCCACCTTGGCGGCGCAGTTCTTCGCCGACTGGGCGTTCCTGCGCATCAAATGGATCACCAACTACACGCCGTCGGGTTCGGTCAACGCGCCGCCGCTGCAGCTGTTCGGTTTCGACCTCTCCTCGCCGACGGCGAACTACCTGGTGGCGCTCACCTTCACCCTCGTCCTGGGGCTCGCCGCCAAGAACATCGTGCGCGGCCATGTCGGCCGCCAGTGGATGGCGATCCGCGACATGGACATCGCGGCCGAGATCATCGGCGTGCGGCCGATGTACGCCAAGCTCACCGCCTTCGCCGTGTCGTCCTTCCTGATCGGCGTGGCCGGCGCGCTGTGGGCCTTCGTCTACCTCGGCTCGTGGGAGCCGGCCGCCTTCTCGATCGACCGCTCCTTCCAGCTCATGTTCATGGTCATCATCGGCGGCCTGGGCTCGATCCTGGGCAGCGTGCTGGGGGCGGCCTTCATCGTGCTGTTGCCGATCTTCCTCAACCAGGCGCTGCCGCCATTGGGCGCGCTGTTCGGCTGGAAGATCAGCACCGCGATCGTCTCGAACTTCGAATCGATCATCTTCGGCGCCCTGATCGTCTTCTTCCTGATCGTCGAGCCCAACGGCCTCGCGCGATTGTGGTCGGTCGCCAAGGAAAAGCTGAGGCTCTGGCCCTTCCCGCACTGAGCCGGAGCCGCTAGGGTTTCGACAAGAACGGCCGCAAGGACGGCCAAAATGTGAGGAGGAAACAACGATGGGACTTCGTAAATTGGCGCTGCTCGGCGCCGCGATCGTGTCGGCCGGCATCGTTGCCGCCACGACTGCGGAGGCGCAGAACGAGCAATTCATTCCGGGCCTGGTCTACCGGACCGGTGCTTACGCCCCCAACGGCATCCCGTTCGCCGACGGCGTCGCCGACTACATCGCCATGCTGAACGCGCGCGACGGCGGCATCAACGGCGTCAAGATCACCTTCGAGGAATGCGAGACGGGCTACGCCACCGACCGCGGCGTTGAGTGCTACGAGCGCCTCAAGGGCCATGCTCCGACCGGGGCGTCCTACTTCAGCCCGCTCAGCACCGGCATCACCTTCGCGCTCACCGAGAAGGCGCCGGGCGACAAGGTCCCGCTGATCACCATGGGCTATGGCCGCGCCGACAGCCGCGACGGCGCGGTGTTCGAATGGAACTTCCCGCTGCTCGGCACCTACTGGACGGCGGCCAACGTCGCCATCCAGCACATCGCCAAGGAGATGGGCGGCTTCGACAAGCTCAAGGGCAAGAAGATCGCGCTGCTCTATCACGATTCGCCCTACGGCAAGGAGCCGATCGCGGCGCTCGAGGTCATGTCCAAGAAGTACGGCTTCGACTTCCTGCAGATCCCCGTGGCGGCGCCCGGCACCGAGCAGAAGTCGCAGTGGCTGCAGATCCGCCAGCAGAAGCCGGACTACGTCCTGCTGTGGGGCTGGGGCATCATGAACTCCGCCGCCGTCACCGAGGCCGGCAACGTCAACTACCCGCGCGACAAGATGATCGGCGTGTGGTGGTCGGGCGCCGAGCCGGACGTCATTCCCGCCGGCGAGAAAGGCGCGGGCTACAAGGCGCTGATGCTGCAGCATCCCGCCGGCAAGTCCGCAGTCTATGCCGATCTCGAGAAGTTCGTCATCGCGCCGGGCAAGTCGCTCGCTAAGCCCGACGAGTTCGGCTCGGTGCTCTACAATCGCGGCCTGATCAATTCGATGTTGGGCACCGAATCGATCCGCACCGCCATGGCCAAGTTCGGCAACAAGCCGATGACCGGCGAGCAGGTGCGCTGGGGCATCGAGCATCTCGACCTCACTGCCGAGCGCATCAAGCAGTTGGGCTTCGAGGGCATGATCGGACCGATCAAGGTGTCGTGCGCCGACCATGAGGGCACGCGATTGAGCCGCGTCCACCAGTGGGACGGCAAGAAGTGGAACATCATCTCCGACTGGTACACCGCCGACGACGCCGTCATCGAGCCGCTGGTCAAGGAAACGGCCGGCAAGTACGCCGCCGAGAAGAAGATCACGCCGCGCGACTGCTCGAAGGAGAGCTGACGCCGACAGCACCTTCTCTTTCCTCCCCCGTCATACGGGGGAGGGTAGGGAGGGGGAAGACAACGCTCGAGATGCTCGCTGATTTCAGGTCTGAAACTTGGATGGCCGCTTCTGCGGCTTTCCCCCTCCCGGCCTCCCCCGTAAGAACGGGGGAGGAGGATGAGCGAAATGCCTGAACCCATTCAGCAGACCGCCCCCGTCAACGTCCTCGACGTCGCCAACGTCGAGGTGATCTACAATCACGTCATCCTCGTCCTGAAGGGCGTCTCGCTCGCGGTGCCGGAGGGCAGCATCGTGGCGCTGCTGGGCGCCAACGGTGCCGGCAAGTCGACGACCCTGAAGGCGATTTCCAACCTGCTGCAGGCCGAGCGCGGCGAGGTCACCAAGGGCCAGATCCATTGCCGCGGCGAACGGGTCGACGGCCTCACGCCCAACGATCTGGTGCGGCGCGGCGTCATCCAGGTGATGGAAGGCCGCCACTGCTTCGGCCATCTCACGGTCGAGGAGAATTTGCTGACCGGCGCTTTCATCCACGGCAACAAGCGCCGCCAGATCGCCGACGATCTCGAGAAGGTCTACCACTATTTCCCGCGCCTCAAGGATCGGCGCACCAGCCTGGCCGGCTACACTTCGGGCGGCGAGCAGCAGATGACGGCGATCGGCCGCGCCCTGATGAGCCGGCCCACCACCATCCTGCTCGACGAGCCGTCGATGGGGCTCGCCCCGCAGCTCGTCGAGGAGATCTTCGAGATCGTGAAGAATCTTAACGAGCGCGAGCGGGTCTCGATCCTGCTGGCCGAGCAGAACACCAACGTGGCGTTGCGCTACGCCCATTACGGTTACATCCTAGAGAACGGCCGCGTCGTGCTGGATGGCGACGCCGCGAGCTTGCGCGAGAACGAGGACGTGAAGGAATTCTACCTCGGCATCGGCGGCGAGGGCCGCCGCTCGTTCCGCGACGTCAAGCACTACCGCCGACGCAAGAGGTGGCTTTAGCCCGCGCGTAAACGCCGGCGACTGCCCCCTACGCTCCGTAGTCCGATGGCGGCATGTCCTTGCGGCAGGCCTTCAGGACAAAATGGTCGAGCGAAACCGGGCCAGGGCCGGCAATGCCCAACCACGCGAACATCACGAAATAGGAAACTTCCTCGAAGCCGAGCAAGGTCTCGAGCGAATCGACGTCGGCCCACTTCGCCGAGACGATGGCCACCACCATGATCACCATCATCGGAACCGCCACGAAGCGGGTGAGCAGGCCGACCAGCAGCAGCAGGCCGCCGACGAACTCCATGCCCGAGACGAAAGGTGCCAGGACTTCCGGTGCCGGAATATTCCAGCTTCTGAAATTCTCGACCATGCGGGGCAGGATGTGCAGCTTGCCCCAGCCGCTCCACAGGAACACCCAGCCGACCACGATACGCACCGCGAGCGGCGCGGCCCACGTGAAGTAACCGGCAATGATCCGCGACCAGTCGTAGAAGATCGTGACAAACGCGTTCATGTCGGCCCCCGCGAACTCGCTGTCGGCGCCTTTCCGAGAGGATCGGATGCAAACCGGAAACGGGCGTCCTCGGCTTCCCGGGACGCCCGTCTCGATGCCATTTGGCGACCCTAAAGGACCTTGCCGCCCTTGGCGGTGCAGTCCTGCGAGCTGCCGGTCTCCGTGAAGCCCTGACCCTTGCAGGCATTCTGGCCCTTGCAGGCGTTGCTGGCGCCCTTGCAGGCGCTCTGGCCCTTACAGGAATTCGTGCCACCGCACTTCACGCCATCGGCGAAGGCGGCGGTCGCGAACGTGCTGGCAGCGAAGATCGCGGCGGCGGTCGTTATCAGCGTACGCTTGTCCATGAAGGTCCTCCTGGGTATGCGAGCGTTCGACTCGCATAGGGTCAATTCGCGCGGATTGACCCTGACGTTACGGCGAAGAGATTTTTTA
>DATHNU010000145.1:0-7982 GCA_035485695.1 Reyranella sp.
CGCGTGTTGGTACGCACCATGTGCAGCATACGCTCGAGATAGGCTACTTGGTCGGCGTGTCTCATCGCCCTCTCCCTAGATCGCGTTCATTCCTCCGTCGATCACCAGTTCGGTGCCGGTGACGAAGCGTGACTCGTCGGAAACCAGATAGAGAATGCCATAGGCGATGTCCTCGGGCGCGCCAAAATCGCCGATCGGAATGCGCTTTCGGGTGCGTTCGCGGGCTTTCTCCGATGGCATGACGCCCTCGCCCATCGGCGTCAGGATGACGCCGGGATGGACCGAGTTGCAGCGCACCTTGTAGCCCTTGCGCGCGCAGTCGATGGCCACGGTCTTGGTGAACTGGCGCACGGCGCCCTTGGTGGCGCCGTAGGCGGAGAGATCGGGGGTGCCGAGGAAGGCCGCCAGTGAGGACAGATTCACGATCGCGCCGCCGCCGGATTGGCGCAGCGCCGGCACGCCGTACTTGCAGCCCAGGAACACGCCCTCGACATTGACCGCGAGCATGCGCCGCCACTGCTCGAGCGTCTCGGTTTCGAAGGTCGCCGGAAAGGGGCCGGAGATGCCGGCATTGTTGACGAGGCCATTTAGTCGGCCCTCGCGCGCCAGGATGTCGTCGATGAGGCGCTTCCAGTCGGCTTCGCGCGATGTGTCCTGTTCCTCGAAGCGGGCTTTGCCGCCGATCTGCTGGACGGTTTCGAGGCCGCCGGCGCGGTTGATATCGGTGACGATCACCGTGGCGCCTTCGGCGGCGAGCAGCTTTGCCGTGGCGCGGCCGATACCCGATCCCGCGCCCGTGACGAGCACGACCTTGCCTGCAACTCGGTCCATGCGTTCCTTCCCAATCTTTCTTGAGGCGAGGCTAGAAGCGGCGCAGGCTTGCAGCAAGCACGGAGGCAGCCAAATGGCCCGCACACTGGAATTCTACTACGACTACGGCAGCCCCTACTCCTATCTGGCCGACACCCAAGTCGAGGCGATCGCCAAGCGCGCCGATGCGGCGCTGGTGCGCAAGCCGATGCTGCTGGGCGGCGTATTCAAGGCGACCGGCAATGCCTCGCCGATGGCGGTGGAACTGAAGTCGAAATGGAGCGCCTTCGACCTGCCGATGTGGGCCAAACATTACAGCGTGCCGTTCAAGCGCAATCCGTTCTTTCCGGTGAACACGCTGGCGCTGATGCGCGGCGCCGCGGCGGCGCAGATAGACGGCTTCTTCGAGCGCTATCATCCCGCCATCTACAAGGCGATGTGGATCGACGGCGTGAACTTGAACGACATGGCTGAAGTCGCGAAGCTGCTTAGCGCAGCCGGGCTCGACGCGGCCAAGATCGGCAACCGCGTCCAGGAGCAGGACGTCAAGGACCGGCTGAAGGCCGCGACGGACGAAGCGGTGGCGCGCGGCGTGTTCGGCGCGCCGACGAGCTTCGTGGACGACATGATGTTCTTCGGCAACGACCGACTGCCGTTCGTCGAGATGGCATTGAAAGGGGATCTCAAATGACCAGGTTCGTTGCCTTGCTGGCCGCCGGAACCCTGCTCGCCGCGGCGCCCTCGTTCGCGCAGACCGTCGGCAGCTGCGCGCGGGGCGGCGGCGCCAACCAGCCCCAGGCGGTATGGATCCTGTTCGACCTGGGCAGCGCCCAGGTCCGGGCCAACGACAAGCCCAAGATCGCCGAGGCGGCTACCACGGCCAAGGCGCGCCAGGTCACGTCGATCTGCGTGATCGGCCATACCGACAAGCTGGGCGACAAGGCGTTGAACGAAAAACTGGCGCGCGCCCGCTCGCAGGCCGTCGCCGCCGAACTGGTCCGCGTCGGCATCCCGGGCAAGGACATCGTGATCGCCGCCGACCCCGAGGCGTTCGGCAATATGAGCCTGGGCAGTTCCGATGCGTCGGAAAAAGACCGCAAGGTGACGATCCTGTTCTCGAGGTAGTGCAACGAAAAAGCTGTCATCCCGAGCGAAGCGAGGGACCCTTGAGGCGACACGAAAGGTCCCTCGCTGCGCTCGGGATGACAGCAGACGCTAGCAATCCATCTCGATCACCGCCTTGCCGACGACCTTGCGATCGATCAGCACGCGGAAGGCATCGGCGGCGCGGTCCATTGGGAAGTGGTGCGATATGTGCGGGCGCATGACGCCTAGCGCCGCCAGGCGCGGCAGTTCGCTGGCGTAGTCCTGACCGAGCTCAGGCGACTGGCGCCGTATGGTTTCTCCGGCGCGCACGCCCAGGATCGACAGGCCCTTGATCAGCACATGATTGGACATGATCCTGGTCGGACCGCCCGAGGTGAAGCCGACCACCAGCAGTCGCGCACCATAGGCTGCCGCGCGCAGGGATTTCTCTAAAACCTCGCCGCCCACCGGATCATAGACCACGTCGGCGCCATGGCCGTCGGTCATAGCTTTCACCACCGCCACGAAATCGGCGGTGCGGTAGTTCACCACGAGGTCGGCGCCGTTCTCGCTGACGATGGCGAGCCGGGCATCGTCGCTGCCGGTGGCGATCACGCGGGCGCCAAGATGCTTGCCGAGCTGCACGGCGGCCAGGCCGACGCCGCCCGATGCGCCGTGCACCAGCAAGACTTCGCGCGGCTTGAGCCGGGCGCGATGGACCAGGGAATGGTAGGCGGTCTGGGCGCCGACGCGGAAGGCCGCGCCCTCGGCGTCGGACCAGCCCGCGGGCAGGTGCATCAGGTTGCCGCTGGCCGGCACGCGCACATATTCGGCGAAGGCGCCCGGCCGCACGCCGAAGATCACCTTATCGCCGACACGCCAGTTCTTCACCTCGGCGCCGATGGCCGAGATCGTGCCGGCGCCTTCCATGCCGGGGATGAACGGCAGCTCCGGCTTGTGCTGGTAGCCGGCCGACAGCATCAGGACGTCGGGAAAATTGACCGAGGCCGCGCCCACCTTGATCAGAACGTCGGACGGCCCAGGTTCGGGGATCGGCCGTTCCTCGATCTTCAGGACCGACGGATCGCCCAGGCGATCGCAGACGACGGCGCGCATTCAGTCCCTCATGTCATCCTGAGCGTAGCGAAGGATCTCATGCCGATTGCAAGCGGCGATGAGGTCCTTCGCTTCGTTCAGGACGACAGGGATCACTAATCCAGCTCGAAGGCGTTCTTGTAGTCGAGCTTGAGGGCCGGATCCTGGTCTTCCTTCTTGAGGAAGCAGTTGCCGATCACCAGCACCTCGATCTCGCTGCCCATGAAGCAGCGGAAGGCGTCCTCGGGCGTGCACACGATCGGCTCGCCGCGCACGTTGAACGAGGTGTTCACCACCACCGAGTAGCCGGTCTTGGCCTTGAACGACTCGAGAAGATCGTGGAAGGCCGCGTTGGTTTCCTTGTGCACCGTCTGGATGCGCGCCGAATAGTCGACATGGGTCACCGCCGGAATGTCCGATCGCGGCACGTTCAGCTTGTCGATGCCGAACAGCGCCTCCTCGGCCACGCTCATGGCGCGGCGGCGATCCTCGTTCACCGGCGCCACCATCAGCATGTAGGGACTGTCGGTCTTGATGTCGAAATACTGGCCGACATCCTCGCGCAGCACGGCCGGCGCGAAAGGCCGGAAGGACTCGCGATACTTGACCTTGAGGTTCAGCGTCTTCTGCATCGAGGGCGAACGCGCGTCGCCCAGGATTGAACGGGCGCCGAGCGAACGCGGCCCGAATTCCATGCGGCCCTGCATCCAGCCCACGGCCTTCTCGTCGGCCAGCGCCTGCGCGGTCTGCTCGATCGTCTGCTCGCGCGTGAGCTGCGTGAACCTGGCACCGGCCGCGGTCAGGCGCTGGGCGACCTCGTCGTCGGAATATTCCGGACCGAGATAGGAGCCCGTCATGCCGTCGAGATGGCCGTTGAGCTTGCGCGACTGACCGAGATAGCCGTGATAGGCGGCAAAGGCCGCGCCGACCGCGCCGCCGGCATCGCCGGCCGCCGGCTGCACCCAGATGCCATCGAACAGATTCTCGCGCAAAAGCTTGCCGTTGGCGACGCAGTTCAATGCCACGCCGCCCGCCAGGCAGATATTCTTGGCCCCGGTCTCCTTCTTCACCGAACGCGCCAGGCGCAGCACGATCTCCTCGGTGACGGCCTGCACCGAGGCTGCCAGGTCCATGTGATGCTGGGTTAAAAGCTCATCAGGCTTGCGCGCCTTGCCGCCGAACAGCGCGCCGAACTTCTCGTTCGTCATGCGCAGCCCGGTGCAATAGTCGAAGTAGGTCTGGTCGAGCCGGAAGGTGCCGTCTTCCTTGAGGTCGACGATGTTGGAGAGGATCGTGTCCTTGAACCTGGGCTCGCCATAGGGCGCCAGGCCCATGACCTTGTATTCGCCGGAATTGACCTTGAAGCCCGTGTAGTAGGTGAAGGCCGAATAGAGCAGCCCGATCGAGTGCGGGAAGTGGATTTCCTTCAGCATCTCGAGCTTGTTGCCCTGGCCCCAGCCCAGCGACGTGGTGGCCCATTCGCCGACGCCGTCCATGCACAGCACGGCGGCCTCTTGGTAGGGCGAGGGAAAGAAAGCCGAGGCGGCGTGGCTCTGGTGGTGCTCGCCGAACAGCAGGCGCTTCTGCCAGTCGAAGTCGGGCTGCCAGCGCTTCATCTCGTCGCGCAGCAGCGTCTTCTGGAACAGCTTCTCCTTCAGCCACAGCGGCATGGCCATGCGGAACGAGTTGAAGCCGCGCGGCGCGTAGGCGAGGTAGGTCTCGAGCAGGCGCTCGAACTTCAGGAACGGCTTGTCGTAGAAGGCGACATAGTCGACGTCGCCCAGCTTGATATCGGCCGAGTCGAGACAGTACTGCACGGCGTTCTGCGGAAAGCCCGAATCGTGCTTCTTGCGGGTGAAGCGTTCCTCCTGGGCGGCACCCACGAGATGGCCGTCCTCGATCAGCGCGGCGGCGCTGTCATGGTAGAAAGCCGAGATCCCGAGCACGCGCATGGAACGGCAACGCTCCTTCTAGAACAGCGTGTAGATGAACGGCGCGATGGCCGAGCCCTTGGTCAACACGATCAGGCCGCCGAAGATCACCATCATGATCAGGATCGGCAACAGCCAGAACTTCTTGCGTTCCCGCATGAAGGCCCAGAGTTCGACGAGGATGGAGCCCATGGCCGGTCCTTTCAGGATCAGAATTGGTTTTTCATCGACTGCGGCGGCGGCCCCGGTGGGGTGCGCTCGATCCAGTAGCTCTTGGCCGCGGGATCGAGACGCAGACGCAGGAAGTCCTTGCCCATGGCGCGCATGACGAGGCCGATCGGCATGATGGTCACGAAAAAAAGCAACCCGAGAACGATCGGGTTCATGACCTTGTAGAGCAGCAGGCCGAACTTCAGCCACAGCCGGTTGAGCGGATTGAGGACCTTCGGATAGGTGAGGGCCACGACCAGAAAGACGATCGCCACCGGCAAGGTCCAGTGCCAGCCGGTATGGCCACGCCACCACGACAACGCGCTGATGAGCGCGAAGAAGCCGGCGAAGACCAGGCCAAAGCCGCGGTCGGTACCGGCTTTGACATGCTCTTCGCGCGAAAAGTCCTCGTGAAGCTGGCTGGTCGCCATTTATCGATGGTGCCTGGTCAGTAAGCCGTCTTTTGCGGGCCCTTAAGTCACTGATCGCAAACGCCAAGTCAATTGGCGACTGGCTGGAAAACCTACTCGGCCGCCGCGGCGTCGAAGCGGTAGGCGAGCAACGCCGTCAGCGTCCGGCGCCAGACCGCGGTGGCGCGCTCGAAGCTCAGCCCGTCGCGACGCCGCAGCACGATCCAGGCTTCCAGCGACAAGGCCGCCCCGATGGCGTCGGCCAGCTCCTCACGAGCCGGCTCGTCCAAGGCGGCGAATTCCGGGGCGAACGCCTCGAAAGTGCTCTGCCGCAACAGGTTCTTGGCGGCCATGCCGCGCTCGGTGAGCGCCGGATGATTGACGAACTGCCCGGCGGCGACGCGCAGCGGCACGATCTTGTCGAAGAGCTGCGCCAGATTGTCGACCACCGAGGCAATGCGGTCCGACAGGGGCCGGCTGCTCGAGGTCGGCGGCGGCACCACGATGTCGCCGCGCACGCTGTCCACGACAGTTACGAAAAGTGACTCAACGTCGCCAAAATGCTGGAAAACCGAGCGCACCGAGACGTCGGCCCGTTTGGCGACCGCGACCACCGTCGGCGCCGTGCTGGTCTCGGCGATCATCTCCTTGGCGGCTGCGATGATCTTGCGGCGCGTCTCGGCTGCGCGTCGATTGCGTCCGTCGGAACGGCCCGTGTCGACCATTTGTACCTCACCTGAGTGTGCCACTGCGCTGCCGCGCGGCAGAACCGCTGCTTCGCTCATTTGCGTATTCCTATCCGGTGTAACGGCTCACGGTGGCCAATGGCCGACCTGTCGCCTATGGAGGGCGTGAAATAAGGACCGACTAGGGCAGGAACAAGGTAAACACCGTCGCACCACCATGAATACGAGCCATGCAAAATCCCCCCTCGCCGTGCTGTGGGACTTTGGCGGGGTCATTCTCAGCAGCCCCTTCGAGGCCTTCAATCGCTACGAGGCGGAGGCCGGGCTTCCCAAAGATTTCGTCCGTAGCCTCAATGCGCGCAATCCGGACACCAATGCCTGGGCAAAGATGGAACGAAGCGAGGTTTCCCTCGAAGGCTTCGTCACCCTGTTCGAGGCGGAAGCCCGCCAGCAGGGGCACCGGCTCGACGGCTGGAGGATTTTGCAGTCACTAAGCGGCGACATTCGGCCGCAGATGGTCGAGGCGCTGCGCCGCTGCCGGACGACGTTCCGCGTCGCCTGCATCACCAACAACATGAAATCCGGCGAAGGCCCGGGCATGGCCCGCAGCCCCGACAAGGCGAAAGCCGTCGCCGAAATCATGACGCTGTTCGAGCATGTCGTGGAATCGAGCAAGCTCGGCTTCCGCAAGCCCGATCCGCGCATCTATCGCCACGCCTGCGAGCTCCTGGGCGTGCCACCCGAGCGCTGCGTCTATCTCGACGATCTCGGTATCAACCTGAAGCCGGCGCGCGCCATGGGTATGCAGACGATCAAGGTTGGCGACCCCGAAGCGGCGATCGACGAGCTGCAGGCGATGGTGGGCATTCCATTGCGCGGATGAGGAGGGCGAGGCTGACGATGAGCTGGCAACCCGAGATCGACGAACTGCGGCGGCGCGAGAGAATGGCGCGCCGCAAGCGCGGGCCGTAAAGAGGCCGCCGGTGAAGCGAACGTCGCGTCCGATCACCGCCAAATACCTGCAGAACGCCGCCGCGTTCTATCTCGAGCGCTATCCCAGCACGGCCGAAGGCCTGCGCCGCGTCCTGAACCGCCGGGTGCGAAAAGCCGAGATGCTCGACGCGCCGGTGATGGACAACGTGAAGCAGGCGATCGAGGCCGTCGTTGCCAAGTTTGTCGCGGCCGGCGTGATCGACGACAAGGCCTTCGCCCAGACCAAGGCGCGCGCACTGCATCGGCGCGGCACGTCGACCCGGCTCACCCGCCGCAAGCTGCAAATCGCCGGCGTCGACGGCGACACACTCGACCAGGCGATGGTGGGGCTCGACCAGGAACTCGACACCAACCCCGGCCAGCGCGAGCAGCGGGCGGCGGCGGCGCTGGCGCGACGGCGGCGACTCGGACCCTACCGTCTGCCCGAGGACCGCAAGGACAACCGGACGCGCGACCTGGCGGCGATGGCCCGCGCCGGCTTCGCCTACGACGTTGCCAGAAAGGTGATCGATGCCCCCAGCCCCGATGCACTGGACGAAGACTGATGGTCTTGCTTACCTCAGGCGGTGAGCAAAGCTGTCGCACGCGTCTATTTCCGTCGTCTCTCCACGCGGACCTTCGGGCCTTGGTCGAGACGACGAAGACGCGATGGCCCTTGGGTGGGGAGGATGGAGTTTCGATGACCATCACGATCTGGCACAACCCGCGCTGCAGCAAATCGCGGCAGACCCTCGAGCTTCTGCGCGGCAAGGGAATAACCC
>DATHNU010000146.1:0-10903 GCA_035485695.1 Reyranella sp.
CCCTGGGCATAGAGCTGGGCCGGCGCGAACATGCCGATCGGCGCCTCGAACTCGTTGGCCAGGGCGAATTGCGGGAACTGCTGCAGGCGCGCGCTGACCCGGGCACCCGAGTAGCCCGTGCGGCCGACCGAGATCAGCACGTGCTTGCACACGCCGGTCGCCACCGCCATCGCCGCTGTCTGGATGGCGGCCACGCAGGTGGCGCCACCCATCGGCACGAACACCGAGAGCTTGAGATCGGGCAGACCGAGATTGGCGACGAAGTCTTCGGCGATGCCGCCGCCCGGGAAATAAGGCACGACGCCATCGATGTCGCGCGGGCTCAAGCCGGCATCGGCGATAGCGGCCAGGCTCGCCTCGAGCTGCAAAGCGAGGCCGCTCTTGGGCGTGCCGCGCGTGTAGGCGGTCTCGCCGATGCCGCTCACCGCCGCCTTGTCGCGAAGCGGATGTGCCATGTTTCGTTTCCTCCCGTGTTCATCGTGCCCTTCCCCCGGGGAAACGGGAAGGGCTAAGCTCCGTCCCCGGCGAAGCCGGAAAAACAAAGAGGGCCGAGGGGGAAGAATGTCCAACGAAGAACTGGTTTCGCTCAGCGCCGTCGAACTGCGCCGCCGCATCGGCACCAAGGAGATTTCGCCGGTCGAATTGCTGGACGCCTGCCTCGACCGCATCGAAGAGGTGAACCCTGCCGTCAATGCCGTGACGGCGATGTCGGTGAAGCGGGCGCGCAAGGAGGCCAAGGAAGCCGAAACCGCGGCGCGCCGCGGCGAGGAGCTGCCGCTGCTGCACGGGCTGCCGACCGGCATAAAAGACCTCGAGGAGACCAAGGACCTCCTCACCACCTACGGCTCGCCGCTCTACCGCGACTTCGTGCCGACCTGGGACAATGTCATGGTCGGCCGCGTGCGCGCAGCGGGCGCCGTCGTCGTCGGCAAGACCAACGTTCCCGAGTTCGGCGCCGGCGCCAACAGCCGCAACCCGGTGTGGGGCGCCACCGGCAATCCGTTCAATCCCATGCTCAATCCCGGCGGCTCGTCGGGCGGCTCGGCCGTGGCGCTCGCCACCGACATGCTGCCGGTCTGCACCGGCTCCGACACCGGAGGCTCGCTGCGCATTCCCGCCGCCATGTGCGGCGTGGTGGGCTTCCGCCCCTCGCCCGGCATGGTCGCGGTCGAGCGGCGCCCCATGGGCTGGACGCCGATCTCGGTGCTGGGTCCGATGGGCCGCACGGTGGCCGACACCTGTCTTCTCTATGCGACCCAGATCGGCCAGCACGATTCCGATCCGCTCAGCTTCCCCATCGAGGGCGACACCTTCGCCGAGCCGTGGCCGGTCGATCTCGGCAGCCTGAACGTCGCATGGACCGAGGATTTCGGCGGCGTGCCCGTCGAAAAGGGCATCCGCGCCACGATGCGCGCCAAGATGAAGGCGATGAAGCACCTCTTCCGCCGCGTCGACGAGGTCAAGATGGATCTGGGCGAAGCCGACAAGTGCTTCGACGTGATTCGCGCCGTGAACTTCGTGGCGCGCTACAGCGACGCCTACAAGAAGAACAAAGAGCTGCTGGGCCCCAACATCCGCGCCAACTACGAGATCGGCGCCAACATGACCCTGGCCGACTTCGCCTGGGCGCATGCCGAGCAGACACGGATCTTCCGCAAGTTCCAGGAACTCTACCGCGACTACGACCTCGTGATGGGCCCCACGGTGGGCGTCACGCCGTTTCCGTGGAAAGAGCTCTATGTCGAGCAGATGGAAGGCAAGAAGCTCCGCAACTACTACCACTGGCTGGCGCCGACCTACTGGATCACCTTGGCCACCAATCCCGCGATCGCCCTGCCCTGCGGCCTCGACCACAAGGAGATGCCGTTCGGCCTGCAGGTGATCGGCCGCTTCCGCGGCGACGGCGAGGTGCTGGGCGCCGCCCATGCCATGGAGCAGGCGTTCAAGCACATTCCCGGCCTCAGCCGCCCGCTGCCCGACATCGCACGCCTCCGCAAACCCACGCCCGAGCTGAAGTCGATCGTCACCCATCCGCCCAAGCTCAATGCCCGGCCGACGCGCGGCCCTGCACCCGGAGCGTTGTAGGGGGCGCTGCAGAAAAGGAACGTCATGCGCAAGGACCTGCACGGCCTCACGCTGTCGACCGATTCGGGCACGGCCGTCGATGCCTTCGACCGCGCCACGCAGGCGTATCTGAAATACCGCACCGATGCCGCCCGCCATCTCGGCGCGGCGCTCAAGGCCGATCCGCAGTTCGCGCTGGGCCATGTGCTGCGCGGCTATTTCAACATGCTGGCCTACAACAAGGCCAACATCCAGGGTGCCGCCGAGGCGCTGGCCGAAGCGCGCAAGCACGCCAAGCGCACGACCACGCGCGAGGCCGCCCACGTCGAGGCGCTGGCGCGCTGGGTCGACGGCGATCTCGACCGCATGCTCGACGTCTGGCGCGGCATCTTCGTCGAGCATCCGCACGACGTGCTGGCCTTCCGCCTGCATCATTTCAACGCCTTCTGGCTCGGCCGGCCGGCCACCATGCAGGCCGAGGTCGAGCGCGTCTTCCCGCACTGGAGCGCCGAACTGCCGGGTTGGGGCATGATCCTCTCCTGCCGCTGCTTCGCCCACGAGGAGGCCGGCAACTACACCCTGGCCGAGGGCGCGGGGCGCCAGGCGATCGAGGTCGATCCGGGCGACCTGTGGGGCGCCCATGCCATCGCCCATGTGCTGGAGATGCAGGGCAGGCGGAGCGAAGGCATCGACTGGCTGAAGCGGCTGGAACCCAACTGGGAAGGCGCCAACAACCTCAAGCATCACCTGTTCTGGCACCGCTCGATGTTCCACATCGAACGGCGCGAGTTCGACGAGGTGCTGTCGCTCTACGACCACGGCTTCCGCGACCTCGGCTCGCCGCTCACCCAGGCGATGCCCGACATGTACATCGACGTCCAGAACGCCGCCTCCATGCTGTTCCGGCTGGAGCGCCAGGGCGTCGATGTCGGCGACCGCTGGATCGAGCTGGCCGACAAGGCCGAGGCGCGCATCGGCGACTGCCTGTCGGCCTTCACGCTGCCGCACTGGATGATGGCGCTGGCCGCGACCGGCCGCAGCGCGGCGGCCCAGCGCATGATCGAGGGCATGCGCGCCTTTGCGCGCGGCAACGGTACGATCGAGCGGCTGGTCGGCCGGGTGGCGCTGCCGCTTTGCGAGGCGGTGCTGGCGCATCGCCAGGGCCGGCACGCCGAGGCGCTGACGCTGATGCGGCTGATCCTGGGTGACATGTTTCTGCTGGGCGGCAGCCACGCCCAGCAGGACGTGCTGGAGCAACTCTTCCTCGATTCGGCGCTCAAGGCCGACAGCGCGGGCGACGTGCAGCTGATCCTGGAACGCGTGTCGGGCCGGTATCCCGTGGCACCCAGCCGGCGGATCGGCTACGCCGCCGCGGCGGCGCGCTACGCGCATTAGGCTTTGCAAACGCGTCGCTCCACGAGCGGTTGCGCTGCATAAAAAATGAAATTTGCGCGGCGATGACGCCACTCGGGGGCGCGTACCTCGTTGCATGGGAAGTCTTTCCCCATGGAGGTCGAGATGCGCAACGTCAAATGGCTGCTCGCGGCCGGCCTGATCGCCGCGACGACTGCCGCCTGCACGGATCCGTACGGCGGCTATCCCAGCACCGCCTACAACAGCGGCTATAACAACGGCTATTACAACACCGGCTACTACCGCAACGGCGCGCCGGCGCCCGTCTACAACAGCGGCTATGCCTACAACAGCACGCCGCGCCGCGGGCCGAACGGCGACTACGATCGCGACGGCATCCCCAACAAGTACGACCGTGACGCCAACGGCGACGGCGTGCCGGACCGCTATCAGCGCTAACCGAGATCTTGAACGACGCTTGGCCGGCTCCCAGCATTCCCGGGAGCCGGTTTTGCGTCTGCCCTCAACAAATCGCGATTGCGCCGCCGCTTCGCCACGGTCCGGCTCGTAAGGCCTAGTGGGAAGGTCTCGGCACAAGGGATCCTCCCTAGGAGGCAAGGCAATGCGCAACATCACAGGGCTGGCTGCAGCAATCATCGTCGTCTCTGCAACCGGCTGCGTGGAGACCAACGGCTATCCGACGACGTCCTACGGCGGCGACCCGAGCGGTTACGGCTATTCCAACGGCTACTACGCCCAACCGACCTATTACCAGCAACCCACCTACTACCAGCCACCGGCGGTAGTGACGCAGACGCGCTACGTGCCTGTCCCGGTAGCGCAGCCCGCACCGCCGCCGCGCCGCCTGCGCGATCGCGACCATGACGGCATTCCCGACCGTTACGACAGCGACAAGAACGGCGACGGCATTCCCGACCGCTTCCAGCGGCGCGGCTAGCAACCGATCGCCAGGTCAGTCCGGCGCCTTGCAGGCGAAGTTGGCGGCGTCGTCGGGGCTGCCCGAACCCGAGTAGCGGGCGACCTGGGGATAGGGGCAAAGCGGGCGCGTGCGCAAAAGCTTGCCCTTGTCGACCTGCGAGGCCGTGATCGAGGCTGGCGCCACACCGTTCTCCACCCAGTTGATCACCGCCGTCATGGCGTCCAGCCGGTCGGTGCCGATGCCGCCGCGGCAATGGAACATGCCGGGCACCATGAACAGGCGGAAGAAGTCGGGCGTGGCGAGTCCGTTGGCCGCCACCGCCTTCATGTAATAGTCGACACCCATGAGCGGTGGCAGCGCGGTGTCGGCCCAGCCGAAATACATCAACAGCTTGCCGCCGCGCGAGCGGAAGGGCCCGAGGTTGGGATCCGTCGCGTTCAGGAGCGCGCGCGCATCGGCGTATTTGCCGATGTCGCGGGCGAAGTCGAACTTGGTTGCGTCGAGCGACGAATCGGGCCTGGCCAGGAAGTAGCGCACGAAGCTCTCGCCGTACGCATGCTGCAGCGCCTTGCCGTCGGCCGGCGGGATCAGCCACGCCGCCCAGCCGCTGTCGGTCGTGCCGTTGCCGGTGAAGGAATTGCCGCCCGTCTCGGCGCCGACGAGCTGGCCGAAATGCGCCGGCTTGCCGCCGACCTGCGCACCGGCATAGACCTTCTTGATCGCCGCGGTCTGCGCGGGCGTCAGGCAGCTCTCGCCGTCCTGCCCCGTGGCGCATTGCGCGACGTCGCGCGCCGGATCGAAATCGCAGCGCCGCGGATCGTCTATAAGCCCGTCCTTCAGCCCGTCCTTGGCGTCGCAGCGGGCATAGACGGCGTCCGACACCAATTTCATCTTGGCGACCGGCACGGGAGTCTCGACCAACGCCAGGCCGTTCAGCAGGCTCTGCGCCACCGTGTCGACGAAGTTCAGCACCGGCGCGCCGGCGACGATGCCGTCGAAGTCGTGGGGAAAGCGCTGGGCGCTGATCAGCCCCTGGCGGCCGCCGGTCGAACAACCGTCCCAGTAGGAATAGGAGGCGGCCCGGCCGTAATAAGCGGCAGCGATGCGCTTGGCTTCGACAGCCGTCATGTGCACGGCGCGGAAGGCGTAATCGACTCGCTTCTGGTAGTTCGTGGCAAAGCTGGCGAGCGGCTCGGCCGTCGCGTCGTGACCGGTGTTGGTCTGGGCCGTGGCAAAGCCCTGCTTCAGCGCATTGGCGCGGATGGTCGGCCGCGAGCCGAACTCGGGCGCCTCGCCGGCGAAGCCGCCATTGCCGTGCATGTAGAAACGGCGGTTCCATTTGATCGGCAGGTTGAGCTCGAAGCGGATCTCCGGCTGGATCAGGCCGGTGACGCGGCACTGCTCGGGCACGCCATCGGCTTCCGGCACGGTGCGCACCGAGATGATCGTGGTCTCGGCCGTCGCGAGGTTGGCTGCGGAGACGCAGCTCATCGCGGGCTTAGCCGGCGCCACGCCGTAATGCACCGTCGAAGTGGCGGCATCGGTGAAGCTATAACCGTTCTGCGCCAGCGCGCCTGCAGAAACGAATGCCGGGCTCAGCGCGAGCGCCGCAAGGACTCCTTTGGCTCCGACCATCGCTTCGCTCCTTTGACCCTGGCTTTCTTGATCTCGTCGTCGTGCTGGCCGAGCACCGGCGCGGCACGGTGCACGCCGCCCGGCGTCGCCGAGAGTTTCAGCGGCACGCCCAGCGTCTTCTGCCTGCCGGCCTTGGCATGCTCGACCTCGGCCACCATGCCGCGCGCCAGGATCTGCGGGTCGGCGAAGACCTCGTCGTGATGCAGCACCGGGCCGGCGGGAATGCCCTCGGCCTCGAGCGCCGTCATCCAGTCGGCCGTGCTGCGCTTGGCGACTTCCGCCTGCAGGAGGCCGACGATCAGGTCGTTGTTCTTGACCCGCTCGGCGTTGGTCTTGAAGCGCGGATCGTCGGCGAGTTCGGGCTTGCCGATCATGGCGCAGAGCTTGCGGAAAAAATTCTGCTGCGCGCCGCCGATGGTGAGCCAGCCGTCCGACGTCTGGAACACCTGGTAGGGCGAGGAGCCGCGATGGGCCTGGCCGAGCTTGGGCGGCCGGATCCCGTTGGCGAAATAGTTGGCAGCCTCGTAGACGCCCAGTGACACGGTGGCTTCGAGCAGCGACGTCTCGACCCACTGGCCCTCACCCGTCTTCTCGCGCGCCCGAAGTGCCGCCAGCACGCCGATCGTGAGATAGAGGCCGGCGCCCACATCGGAGATGGCGAGCGGGATGCGGTAGGGCGGGCCATCCTTGGGGCCCGTCACCGACATCAGGCCCGACATCGCCTGGACCATGAGATCGAAGCCGCCGCGACTGGCATAGGGGCCGGTCTGGCCGAAGCCCGAGATCGAGCCCAGCACCAGCCGGGGATTGCGTGCGTGCAACGCCTCCCAGCCCAGCCCCAGGCGTTTCATCACGCCCGGCCGGAAATTCTCCAGGACCACGTCGGCGCCGTCGACCAGGTCCCAGAAGATTTCCAGGTCGGCGGCGTCCTTGAGGTCGAGGCGGATACCGCGCTTGTTGCGGTTCCACAGCATGAAGGGCGCGCCCTCGCCTTCGACGAAGGGCGGCGCACCGCGCATGGAATCGCCTTGCGGGCTTTCGATCTTGATGACGTCGGCGCCGAGATCGCCGAGCTGCATGCCGCAGAACGGCCCCGACAGGTGCGTCGTCAGGTCGAGAACCACCAGGCCGTCGAGCGCGCCCGCCATTCTATTCTCCCAGTTCTCTCTTGAGCTCGGCCAGCGTTGCCGCCCAGCGGCCGGTGCCGAACTCGTTGGACACGACCTGGCCGTCCCGCACGATCAGAAAGCGGGGCGTGCCGCTCTTGCGCGGCAGCTGGGCCAGCACCGGCCGCAGGTCGGCCGGCCAGTAGCGCTCCTTGTAGGCGTCCCTGAGCTTGGGCGATTCGACTTCGACCCAGGTCACCTGCCTGTACTCGGGCGAGGCGAGCCAGCGCGCCTTCTGCGTGTTCTTCCATTGCGTGCAGGGTGGGCAGTCCCAGCCGCCGACATAAATCACCGTGAGATCGGAGGCGGCGCGGGCCGGCCCGATCGCCATCAAGGGCGGGGGCGCGGCCAGCAGGCTTGCAATAAGGAAGGCGCGGCGAATCATGTCGGGTACTCTAGGCCGGCATGACTGCCGCCAACAAACCTTCTCTTGACACGCTGGGTGAAATCTTCCGGCTCGCGGTTCGCCGCTTCCGCGCCGCCCGGCTGGCCTACGGGCACGGCACGACCAACGCGCGCGACGAGGCGGCCTTCCTGGTGCTGGAGGCGCTGCGACTGCCGATCGACTGGCTCGAGCCTTACCTCGACTACAGGCCGAGCGCGGCCGAGCGCACACGGCTGCTCATCCTGATCGACGCCCGCGTGAATTTGCGTATACCCGCGCCTTATCTGGTCGGCGCGGCCTACATGCACGGCGTGCGCTTCCAGGCCGACCGCCGCGCGCTCATCCCGCGCTCCTTCATCGGCGACATGCTGGCCGACGGCGTGTTGCCGATCGGCGATCCCTCGCGTATTCGGCGCGTCCTCGATCTCTGCACCGGCTCGGGCTGCCTCGCCATCCTCGCCGCCTTCGCCTTCCCTCACGCGCGCATCGACGCCACTGATCTGTCGGCCGGCGCCCTCGCTCTGGCGCGGCGCAATGTGACAATGCATCGGCTGGGCGATCGCATCGCGCTCCATCGCGGCGATCTCTTCAGACCGCTGGGCGGCCGGCGCTACGACCTCATCCTCAGCAACCCACCCTATGTCGATGCGCGCGGCATGGCGCGCCTGCCACCCGAGTATCGTCACGAGCCGCGCGTGGCCCTGGCCGCCGGCGATGACGGTCTCGATCTGGTGCGCCGTATCCTGCAAGAGGCACCGCGACACCTGACCAAGGACGGCGCACTCCTCTGCGAGATCGGCCGCGGCCGCCTGCCGCTCGAAGCGGCCTTCCCGCGACTGCCCTTCCTCTGGCTCGACACCGAGCAGAGCGAGGGCGAGGTGTTCTGGATCACGCGCGCAGAGCTCGTCGGCTGAGCGGGGACACGTCCGGGGATTTCCGCAATTCCCGCAATACCCGCTACCCATTTCCGTCGTCTCGACCGGAGCGCCCCTCGACTTCGCTCGGTGTGAACTCCGCGCGTAGCGGGGAGGCCCGCTCGTCGCCGGTCGCGCCGAGCAGGCAGTCGTTGTGCACCAGCGCGCAGAGGTCGGTGAAATTGCTGGAGGGACGGCCATGGTGCTCATGAAGCGACTATAGCAACACTAATGGAACAATACAATAACCTTAGTATTGATTAAAACGATTTTTAACGGCCGGGGGACTTTTTGCGCTCCATAGAGGGGCAGCGAAAGCGGGTCAGGTAACAAGACATACAATGGCTTGTGTGGTTGGCGGCAATGACAGCATTGCTGTCACACGGCGCCTTGGCCCGGGATTCCAAGAACTGAACCGACAACAACCGTCCCCGCGAGGATGGTTAGGAAAAGGAGCAATGGATTGTCAGCGGCCGCCTGCAGTGGCAGCAGACGCGTCTTTGACCTGACCAGCTCATCGTCAGCAACCCACCCCATATCGACGCGCGCGGCACGAGTCGTCTGCCGGCAAGTCCAAGCCTACCAATTCTCCGCGTAAGGCCGCACTTCGACATTGAAAGACCATGCCGAACGGTCCTGGTGCGCCACGTGCCACAACTCGTCGGCGATGGCCGCCGGCTTGATGAAGAACTCGTCCGGCTTCTGCTTGTAGCGCTCGCGGGTCCACGGCACGTCGATGACCGCATCGATCACGAGATAGGCGACATGCACGCCCTTGGGCCCAAGCTCGCGCGCCAGCGCCTCGGCGAGGATGCGCTGCGCGGCCTTGGTCGGCGCAAAACCCGCGAAAAAAGGCTTGCCGCGAAGCGCCGAAGTGTTGCCCGTGACCAGGATGGCACCCTTGCCGGCCTGCACCATCGCGGGCGCGAGGCGGCGCGCGAGGTAAAGCAGAGCCATGGTATTGACCTGGAAATTGCGGTTCAGCACCTGCGGGTCGATTTCCAGGAACGAGCCGAAGGCGCCGGCCACCGCATTGTGGACCAGCACCGAGGGCGCGCCGAGATCACGCTCGATCAGCTCGGCCGTCTTGTCGACTTGCTGGGCATCGGAGACGTCGCAGGGGTAGGCCTTGGCGCCCGGCAGCTCCTGCTCGAGCGCCGCCAGGCGCTGGCGATCGCGCGCCAGCAGGGCCACGCGGTAGCCGCCCTTGGCGAAGCGGCGGGCGAGGGCGGAGCCGGTGCCCGGGCCGACACCCGTGACGACGCAGACTGGTTCGACCATGGCAATCCTCCTTCAGGCCGCCTTGGCCGCGGCGGCGAGCTTGGCGAGATAGGGAGCGACGTCGGGCGCGAAAGCGGCATGGCGGCAAAGCCGATCGTAGTGTGCCATGGCCCGCGGATAGTCGCCGGCGATCCCATCCTGCAGGATGGGATCCAGGCCCTGCTCGGCCAGCGACCTGGCCCGCGCCCGCTCGTTGGAGAACAGGGTGAACTCGGCCGCAAAGCAGATATCCGCCAGAGTGACGTCATCACCGACCAGGTATCGGCGGGCCGGCGCCAGGGCCTGCTCGATGCCGGACATATAGATCGCAAAGGCATCGCGCGCGCGGGCATGCACATCGGCCGGCACCCAGCCGCGTAGCGCCAATAGATAGATCTGCGAATCGCGGGCGAACACCAGGCTGGCATCGAGGAAGCTGTCGATGCGCGCTGCGCTGTAGGCATCGCGACCGTAGAGCGGAAAGGCATCGGCGCCCAGCCGTGCGACGGCCCGCATGATGCTGTTGGACTCGAATATGCCCACCTTGCCGTCCGGACTGAAGGCAGCCGGCACGGTGCCGAAGGGATGGGCCGCGAGAAATTCCGCTGTCTTGAAAAGCCGCCCCTTGAAGCCGGTCCGGCCGGAGAGCTGCAACCCGCTACTTGCCTCGCGCTCGTCCTCCGAGAGCGGCCGCGCGTCGAAATCCCACAGCCATCCCGCGAGCTCACCCGGCGTCGCGCCCCTGATATCGAGCTCGATGCCGGTCAATCTGGCGGCAATGGTCGCCTTCCAGAGCCGCGGGTTGGGAAGGTAGGAGAAAATGCGAAGCTGGCTCACGGCGACGTCCCTCCGGGAATACGTGGCATAGTCCATGTGAAAACTACACGCTTCAAACGCAAAAAGTTAATGACGACCCGAGAGCTATGATTAAGCCGTGGATTGACCAGTGTTAAAAATACACTGATAAAGGCAGCAGTCCAAACCAACCAAGCGTGCGCGGAGGGAGCTGCAATGACGCCGTTACATGTCCAGAGCGCCGCGCAGGAGCTGCTGGCGGGTCTGCCGCAGCGGCTCGACCGGGTTTTCAGGCCATGGGCGGAAAGCGCGCCCGAACGGCCGGCCCTGATCGGGGACGGCAAGGTCTGGACGTACGGCGCTCTCGAAAAAATCGTCGACGATGCGGCGG
>DATHNU010000147.1:0-5865 GCA_035485695.1 Reyranella sp.
AGCAGCACGCGGGTCACGATGTCGATGTCGGGCCCGCCGAACTCCTTGGGAATGTCGATGCCGTACAGGCCCATCGCCTTGGTCTTCTCGACCAGCCGCGCCTGGTCGGTGGGATCGAGCTCCGAGGCGTCGGGGTCGAGCCTGGCCTCGAGCGGGATGATCTCCTCGCGCACGTAGCGGCGGACCTGGTCGATCAGCATCTGCTGTTCGGAGTTGGGCTCGAAATCCATTCTTTCGCTCCTAATCGAGAACCAACCTCATGCTGAGGAGGTCGCACAGCGACCGTCTCGAAGCATGGGCTGCAAACGAGGTGCCGGCGGCGCACCCTTCGAGACGCGGCCCTGCGGGCCGCTCCTCTGGGTGAGGTGGTGGGTATCGCGACTCATATGACTAAGCCGGGCTCAACCTGCCGAGGGCAGGCGGCGGGTTCTTTTCATTGTCGACCGGCAGGCTGCCGTGATCGGCCTTGTGCACCATCAATAGCTCGAACCAGCGCGTGCGGTACTGCTGGTTCACCTCGACGCGAAACTGGTGACCGGGGCTACGCGTACTTGCCTCGCGCTGCAATTCGCTGCGCAGACCGAACGGCGAGCGCGCGCCAGCCTGGCCGATATAGACGATCGTGCCCTTGGCGTCGGCGACCTGGTAGACGCCGAGTTGGCCCGGCAGGCGCGTCGCGGCTTCCGCCGTCAGCGGCTGCCAGGGTTTGTCGAGGCGCAGCCGGATCGCCACGCTACTTGCCCTGGAACTTGGCGGTGCGCTTCTCCAGTCGGGCCTTCATGCCCTCTTGGGCGTCGCTGCTCTGCATGGCCGCCCGCACCAGCGCGTCGATGTCGTCGTGCTTGATGGCGTCGCGGAATTCGAGCTGGCGCACGGTTAGGCCCTTCATGGCCTTGAGCGAGAGCGGCGCATTGGCGGCCAGCCGCTCGACCACCTTCGCTGCCTCCGCCTCGAGCTCGGCGGCCGGCACGCAGCGGGCGATCAGGCCGAGCGCATGCAGCTTGGTCGCGGGCAGGGGATCGCCCAGCAGCAGCATCTCGCGCGTCGTTACCGGTCCCAGCACTTCCATCAGCTTCTTGGCCAGGAACCAGTTGGGCGCGAGGCCCACTTGGGCCAGCGACATGCCGAAGCGCGCCTTGTCGCTCGCCACCACGATGTCGCAATGCAGTGCGAGCTCGTTGCCGCCTGCGATAGCGTCGCCTTGCACCACGGCAACGACCGGCAACGGGCAGAGCTCGATGGCGCGCAACATGATTTCGATGCCGCTGGCCTCGCCGGCGCCGGCCGATTTGCTGCGTTCGGCCATGTCGAGTCCGGCGCAGAACACGGCGCCCTTGCCGCGGATCACCATCACCCGGTCATCGGCCGCGACGGGTGCGCCCAGCGCCTCGATCATCTCACGCAACAGCTCGCTGTCGAGCGCATTGCGCTTCTCGGGCCGGTTCATCCAGATGGTCTTTACCGGGCCGTCTTTTTCGATGATGACCTTGTTCATGGCGCTTCCTCTCGATGTCATTCCGGCTCGATGCCGGCTTCCTTGATCGATTTGGTCCACCACGCGGTCTCGGTCTTCACGTAGGCCGCGAAGTCGTCGAGGCCGAGCGGCGAGATTTCCATGCGGCCCTGGGTCATCGCCTTGCCGGTCGCCGGGTCTTGGAGCGCCTCGGCGATGGCCTCGTACAGCACCTTCTGGATCGGCTTGGGGGTGCCGGCCGGCGCGAACACGGCAAGCCAATAGACCAGCGAGTAACCTGGCACCGTTTCGGCGATCGCCGGCAGGTCCGCGGCGACCGACGTCCGGTTGGGCCCGGTTGTGGCGAGGCCGCGCACGCGTCCAGCCTCGATCTGGGTCATGGCCTGCGGCAGGTCTGGGAACATTACCTGGACCTGGCCCGAGGCCACGTCGCCCAGCGCCTGCGGGCTCGACTTGTAGGGCACACGCTCGATCTTCACGCCGGCCAGCTGGTTGAACATCTCGGCCGACAGGCGCTGCGAGGCGCTGGCCTCCGAGTAGTTGAGCTTGCCCGGGTTCTTTCTGGCGTAGCCGATCAGCTCGGCCACGGTCTTCACCGGCAGGTCGTTGTTCACCACCAGCGCGTTGACGCCGGTGACGCAGCGCATGATGGGCGCGAAGTCCTTTTCGGGGTCGTAGGAGAGCTGCTTGAACAACGCGCCGTTGGCGGCGTTGGTGGTGTTGGTGCCCATCATCAGCGTGTAGCCGTCGGCCGGCGCCGTTGCCGCGGCGGACGCGCCGAGCTGGCCGCTGGCGCCCGGCTTGTCGTCGACGATGATCGGCTGCTTCAGGATCTCCTGCAGCTTGGCGCCCAGGCCGCGCGCCGTGAGGTCGGTGGCGCTGCCGGCGGCGAAAGGTACGACGATCTTGATCGGCTTGCTGGGGAACGCCTGCGCGAAGGCTTTCGGCGCCGCCCCGACGGCAGCGACGCCGGCAAGTGCGGCGCGGCGGTTCAACTTCACTCAAAACCCTCCCTTGGCCTCGGCGGCCGGCGCCCGTTGTAGCGCGGGGCGCCGCGGCGAGGCAAAGGCAGGCGGCTACATGAAGAGCTTTTCCGCTTTGCGGTCGGCGTACATGCCGGCCACAAACTCGGCGTAGCCGTTGTAGAGCAGGGTCGGGACACGTTCGTCGCTGCCCAGCGGCTTTTCGGTCGCCTGGCTCCAGCGCGGGTGCGCCACCTGCGGGTTCACGTTGGCCCAGAAGCCGTATTCGCTCGACTGCAGCGCCTCCCAGAAGGTGGCCGGCCGCTTGTCGCTGAAGTCGAGGCTGACGATCGACTTCACGCTCTTGAAGCCGTACTTCCACGGCGTCACCAGGCGCAGCGGCGCGCCGTTCTGCTTGGCAATCGGCTTGCCGTAGAGGCCGGTGGCGATGAAGGTGAGGTCGTTCATCGCCTCGTCCATCGCCAGGCCCTCGGTGTAGGGCCAGGGATAGAGCGGGTCACGCTGCTCGGGCATCACCGCGGGCTTGAGCAGCGTTTTCATGACGATGTACTTGGCGCTCGCCGTGGGCTTGCACAGCTCGACCAGCGAACGCAGCGGGAAGCCGCTCCACGGCACGACCATCGACCAGGTCTCGACGCAGCGGTGGCGATAGACGCGCTCCTCGAGCTGCACCTTGGCGAGAAGATCGTCGATGCCGATCTCGAACGGCTTGTCGACCATGCCGCCGACCTTGATGGTCCACGGCCGGACTTCCAGCTTCTGGGCCTCGCGGTAGATGCTCTTGTCGGTGCCGAACTCATAGTAGTTGTTGTAGGTGTTGACCCGCCGCTCCTCGGTCATCGGCGCGGGCACGCCGTATTTGTCGTTGCGCTTGGCCGGGTAGAGCGCGGCCGACGGGTCCTTGGTCTCGGCCCGCGCCATCGACGGCAGGGCGGCGGCTGCCACCGCGCCGAGACCCATCGCGCGCACCAGTTCGCGGCGCTTCAGATAGCAGCCTTCCGGCGTTGCCTGATTTTCGCCCAATTCCCAGCCGCGCTTGCGCTTGATCAACATGCGTAAAACTCCTTTGCGCTCCTCATGGCGTGGCCGTGCGCCCGTCGCAAATCAACCCTGCTCACCGCGCCGTGACGTCGCCTTCGCCCATGGCGTCGGCAAGATCGCCGCGCCGCCCCAGGACCACGAAGCTTTCGGCGACCAGGAACATCGGCCCGATGAAGGCCTGGAAGATGTTGTCGAGCAGGGCCGGTCGCCTGCCTTCGTAGTGATGACCGACGAACTGCAGCACCCAGCCGCCGACAAACAGGGCGATGAAAGCCATCCAGACGGCCGAGGCCGAGCCCAGCGCGCCGGCCAGCGCCTCGGCGGCAAACCAGGCGGCGGCCATCAGCAAGGCCATGACAAGGCCGATGCCGAGATCGAGCGCCATCCATCCCAGGACCGCCACGATCGCCACGGCGAGCGACATCGTCCATTCGCGGCCTAGAAGTTCGAAGCGCCACAGCGACAGCACCAGCAGCAGGGAGAAAACGATGATCGGAATGCCGACGAAGTGAGTCGCCTTGTTGCGCCAGTCGCGATGCACGGCCGCATAGGCGCCGAGCTGGCGACGGAACAGTTCATTGATCATGGCGGCCAATATGATCCAAGCGCGCGCGATGGAAAAGCGGACTCATCGCTGGGGGTGCGCCACTCCAGTGGCGCGATCATGGTCTTCCAGGCTACAGGCGTACCGCTCGCTCATGATCATGAGCGAGCCAGAGGCTCGTGGCCCATAAGAGCATGAGAAGACGCGCCACTGGAGTGGCGCGCCCCCAGCAAATCAGGCGGCCGCGCGCTTCTTGGTTTCCTCGACGATGCGCTCCGCTGTCCGTCCGGCCAGCTCCTGCAGATGGTCGAACTCGGTGCGGAAGGTGCCGACGCCCTGGGTCACCGAGCGGATCTCGACGATCATGTCGGCGATCTCCGCCTCCGGCATCAGCGCCGAGACCTCGTCCCAGCCGTTCCAGCCGGCACGGGTGTCGTAGCCCAGCAGCTGGCCGCGGCGGCCGGAGATCAGCCGCTGGATGCGCGGCGTCGATTCGCTGGGCGCCGCCACCGTCACCTTGAGGATCGGCTCGAGCAGGACCGGCCGGCACTTGGGCATGGCCTCGCTCATGGCGATGCGCGCCGCCATCTTGAACGACATTTCAGAGCTGTCGACGGCGTGGAACTGGCCGTCGAACAGCGTGACTTCGAGGTCGACGACCGGCTGGCCGAGCGGGCCTTCCTTGGTGTACTCGAACAGGCCCTCCTCGACGGCGGGGATGAAGTTGCGCGGCACGACGCCGCCCACGATCTTGTCGACGAAGCGGAAGCCCGAGCCGCGCGGCAGCGGCTTGATCTCGACCTTGATGTCGGCGAACTGGCCGTGCCCTCCGGTCTGGCGCTTGTAGCGCGCATGCTGCTGGGTGCCGCCCTGGATTGTCTCGCGATAGGCCACGCGCGGCGTCGTGGTCTCGACCGCGACATTGTAGCGGCCGGCCAGCTTGTCGACCGCGACCTTGAGATGCATCTCGCCCTGGCCCTTGATCAGCAGCTCGTGGGTCTCGCCGCGTGCCTCGAAGGAGAGCGACGGGTCCTCCTCGACGATCTTGTGCAGGGCGCCCGACAGCTTGACCTCGTCGTTGCGGTTCTTGGCGGCCAGCGAGAGGGCGAATACCGGCGGGTCGGCAGCCGGGAAGTCGGCGGTCGGCGCGATCCCGGCGGCGGCGAGCGATTGGCCGGCCGACAGCACGTCGACCTTGGCCAGGGCCACGATCTCGCCCGCCTTTGCCTCGCTGATCTTGTCGAGGCGCTGGCCGAACGGCCGCAGCAGCGTGCCGACCCTTTGGCCGCCGATGTTCTGGCCTTCACTCAGCGTGCCCGACCAGACGCGGCAGAGCGACAGCTTGCCGGCGTGGCTTTGGTGCAGGACCTTGAAGCATTCGGCCATGGCCACGCCGTTCGACGGCAGGGTGCGCCGCTGGGCGGTGACGGCGACGAACGGCGTGTCGTGGCGCAGCGCCTTCAGCAGACGGCGCACGCCGTTCTCGCGGTCGCCGGCGCCCAGCAGCACGGGCACGATCAGGTCGGCGCCGAACTCGTCGTGCAGGTCGCGGTAGATCAGCGACTTCTCCGGCGCGATGTCCTCGATCAGCTGCTCGAGCAGCGTGTCGTCGAATTCCGAAAGGGTTTCCAGCATCTCGCGCCGCGCATCGGCCTCGCGCGGCAGGACCTCGGCCGGCATCTCGATCAGGTCCGACGCGCCGCTGCTCTTGTAGCGGTAGGCCCGCTCGCTCACCAGGTCGACATAGCCCACGGTCTCCTCGCCGCCGTCGCTGGTCGGTCGGCGGATCGGCACCTGGCGCAGCACGAGCTTGCGCGCCGACA
>DATHNU010000148.1:0-4903 GCA_035485695.1 Reyranella sp.
GACAGGTTGCCGAGGAAGCGCCGGTCGTGGCTCACCAGGACGTAGGCGCCGCGCCAGCGCGACAGCTTCTCCTCCAGCCATTCGATGGTCGGCAGGTCGAGATGGTTGGTCGGCTCGTCGAGCAGCATGATTTCGGGCTCAGCCACCAGCGCGCGGGCCAGCGCCGCCCGCCGCGCCTCGCCGCCCGACAGTTCGCCCGGCAGGCGGTCGCCATCAAGCTTCATCTCCTCGAGGATGGCGGCGACGCGGTAATCGGACGGGCCCAGCGAATCAGTGAGCACGGAGGCGACATAGTCGGCGACGCTGGCGTGACCGGCGAATTCCGGCTCCTGCGGCAAGGTGGCGATGGTGATGCCGGGCTGGGCGAAACGCTCGCCGCTGTCGGCGATCGGCTCCCCCGCCAGGATGCGCAACAGGGTCGACTTGCCGGCCCCGTTGCGGCCGACCAGCGACAGCCGCTCGCCCGGCGCGATGGCCAAGGCGACGCCGTCCAGGATCGTCTGGTCGCCGAGATGAAAGCGGATGCCCGAGAGGGCCAGGAGGGGTGGTTCAGCCATGGTCTCGGTAAGGTGGGGCGGGCTGTCATGGCCGAAGCTGTCCACAACGGCAAGGGCCTCCCTGCAGGGTATGGTCGTGCATGCTGCGGCCCGTGGGGGAACCGAGGCGGATCGATCGCGCCATCAGGCGCCTGCAAGGCGCGCTGAAGGGCGTTCCTGCGCGTGGCGTGCGGTTGACCTGGCGCGGCGGCGAGCTGCGCACCACCATCCACTGGGCGCGCGACGATTCCTTCTGGTGGGCCTTCGAACCCAGGACGGCGCGGCAGGCGCTGCTGCTGGGCCACGCGCCGCATGCGCCGACCAAGCGCGAGAGCATCACCTGCGAGATCAACCTGCCGCGCATCGCCGACCGCAAGGTGGCGGGCATCATCGCGGTCGACGATGCGGGCGCGCTCTATCTCGCCCATTCCGGCCGCATGGGCGGCACACGTCTCGGTCAGCGCAAGTCGGGCTTCCGCAATTTCCTGGCCGACGGCGTGTGGCGGCGCCTCACCTGGCCCGACGGCGAAGACACCGAGGCGCTGATCGTGGCGCCGCTCGACAGTCCCCGCCTCACCCGCCTGCTCGGCCAGTTCGTCGATGCGGTGCGCCATTTCAAGGCAGGCGATCCGCCGACGGCGCGGACCGGCCTCTGCGTCGAGCCGGCATTGGTCGATTCGGCGTCGGCGGCGTGCGATCGCCGGCTGGTCGACGTGGCGCTGCACGAGGAGCTCGCCAAGCGCGGTCTGTTCGGCGCAACCGACGACCTCTTCTCGCTGCGTGGCGAGCGGCCGCAACCATTGTTCGCGCTGGTGGCCGACGGGCAGCCCGAGGAGCTGGTGATGGCGGTGGGTTCGCTGTCACTCGCCTCGGCACGCGGCGGCCCGGACGTGCGGCCGATCCTGGTGGCGCCCGCCACGCTCAGCGACCGCGACGATGCGGCCCTGCAGGCCCTCCCGTTCGCCTGCGTGCGCTTCCGCTGGCGCGGCGCGCGGGCGGTGTTCGAGGGACTTGACGACGCGTTGGCATGAAGGAAGCGCTGATGTTCCACTCCCCTCTTGTTCCTCTCCCCCTTGGGGGAGAGGTTAGGTGAGGGGGGTGCCGCAGTGACGGTGTGCGCGTATTCCCCTCACCCAGCCTCTCCCCCAATCGCGCCTGTGAAGGCGCTTAGGGGAGAGGAGCATGAGGAAGAGGTTTGTAGTCAGATGGTGATGGGCCTCAACACCGGGCTGTGGGTGAGCGCGCAAGTGCGGCTGTGCGACATCGCGTTCATTCCGGCCACCGTGGTGCGGCGCGGCGATCCGGATGCCGGCACGGTGCTGGTGAAGCTCAACCGCTTCGAAGACGGCGTTACCGTCTACACCCAGGCAAGCACGCTCGACGGCGAACCGGCCTGGAGCCGCGGCACCGGCCCCACGCCGGTGGCGGAGGCCGATGCCGACGCCTACATCGCCCGCCAGGTCGCGCGCGATCCCGATCTCTGGGTGCTCGAGATCGAGGACCGCAAGGGCATCTACAAGCTGGATGGGAAGGTGGTTTAGCTGGGCGCGCGCCACTCCAGTGGCGCGTCTGGAGCGCGGACCTCCTGGTCCGCATCATGCTCATGAGCGGACCTGGAGGTCCGCGCTCCGCATGAGAAGACACGCCACTGAGTGGCGCGCCCCCAGCAATGACTACTGCGGTGGCAACACCGTCGTCGGGTCGATGGTGCGGCTGCCGCCGCGTCTTACCTCGAAGTGAACCCGCGGGCTGGTCGCGCCGCCCGAGTTGCCGGCCTTGGCGATGGTCTCGCCCTTCTTGACCTCTTCGCCTTTCTTGACCAGCACCGCTTCGTTGTTGCCGTAGGCCGTGATGTAGCCGCCGGGATGCTGGACCAGCACCAGGTTGCCGAGATGGGCGACTTCGCTGCCGACATAGACGACGGTACCACCCTCGGCTGCCTTCACCGGCGCGCCGGGCTCGGCCTGGATGTCGATGCCGTCGTTCTTCTGGCCGCCGGCGGCCGCGCCATAGGGCGCCAGGATCTTGCCCTTGATTGGCCAGGCCATGCGCGGCGGCGGTGTTGCCGGCACCGTGACGCTCGAATTCGATTCCGCGGCGGCCGGGCTGAGCGGGGTCGGCTGGCCGGCGGCCGGCGGCGCGGCCGAGCGCGGCGGCTCGCTCTGTCCGGGCGGCGGCAGGGTCTCGCGCTTGACCGGCCCAGGCGCGGTCGCCGTGGCGGTGGTCGGACCGCCGGTGGCGTCGGGGACGAAGCGCGCGCTGGGCAGCTGCAGCGACTGGCCGGGACGCAGCGTATAGGGGGGGATCAGCCGGTTGCGATCGATGATGGTCTGGACCGGCACGCCATAGCGCTGCGACACGCTTTCGACCGTGTCCTTTTCCTTCACGACATAGACGGCGGCGGCGGCCGGGCCGGCGCCGGAGCCGGGATATTCGATGGTGCCATCGCGGGCGCCATAGAAGTTCGAACAAGCGCCGAGCGCGACCGATAGCACCGCGGTTATACCCAGCGTGCGCCAGCAGCCCGCCCATCGCGAGGGGTAGCGAAGGGCTCTTTTCATGAACTCATTTTACTGCATACCGATTCCGGTCGAAATAGGGCAGGCTCTTATTTGCCCGTCTTTCAATGCCTTGAGAATGTTCCCGAAATACACCCATTCACCTCGCCGCCCGGCCGTTGGTCCACAGGGCCAGAAGGCAGAACGATACGCTGCGGCGTACGAAATTTGCCTTGGCGCCAACTTTTTCTAGGTAGACTGGCGCCACGCGGCAGTGATTTCGGCAGCTTGATATCGGGTTTCAGAACACAGGGGCAATCGTGGCTTTAGGTACTTCGATGCGGTTCATCGTGGGCAGTCGCATGTCCCACCTCAGACACGCGATTCTGTCGGCTCCCTGGTTTCCCCTAACCCGGTACATCGCGAAGGGATCTTACGCCTTATATGATATCCAGTGCTTCTCCGGCACACGGCATTTCAACGTAATTTTCGATGTCGGCGCAAATGTCGGTCAAACCGCCCATGGACTGATCAGCTATTTTCCGGTCTCTCAGATCTATTGTTTCGAGCCGGCCACGGCGCCATTCGAAAAATTGAAGAGCAACTACGGCCACAAGGTACATTGCTTTCAAAAAGCACTTGGCTCGGCGCGAGAAAGTCGAACCCTGTTCATACAAGGAGATTCGGAACTAAATACATTTGTCCAAGACGCGCCGCGGAACGACCCATCCGTTAGACCCGAAACGGTCGAAGTCGATACCATCGACAGGTTTTGTGAAGAGCTCAATATTGGCGCGATAGATCTTCTCAAGATCGACGCGCAAGGCTGGGAACTCGAAGTGCTTCGCGGCGCCAATCGAATGATCGACGCGAACTCGGTTCGCTTCATCTATGCAGAGGTAGGATTTCGGAGAGTTGACTCCGATATAGCCTACTTCCCGGATCTGCATGCCACGCTCGAACAAAAAGGCTATCTGTTTGCCGGGCTGTATGACAATTTCCGGTGGGGCGACAAGAAAGTCGTCCACTTCGCCAATGCTCTGTATTTCAATCCGAAGTTTTCGACCGAGCCTTCCAAGGCTCAGGTGACCTGAGATCGCAGCAGCACATCGCGGCCGGATGGCGAGGCATCAGCCCTGCCCCAGCACCGGCAGCGCGCCGGTCACGAGCGGCACGAACCGCACCGGCATCAGGGTGTCGCGCTTGAGGCCGCTCTCGCTCTTGACGATGCGCTCGACGACCTGCGCCGTGGGATCGCGGCCGACGGGCACGATCAGGATGCCGCCGACGGCGAGCTGGTCGATCAGCGCCTGCGGGCGCTCGTCGGCGGCGGCCGTGACGATGATGCGGTCGAACGGCGCCTGGCCCGGCCAGCCCTTGCTGCCGTCGCCGATATCGAACACGACGTTGAAGATGCCGAACTCGATCAGAAGGCGTTCGGCCTCCTTCGACAAGGGCTTGTAGCGTTCGATCGTGTAGACGCGGCGCGCCAGCTTGGCGAGTACGGCGGCCTGGTAGCCCGAGCCGGTGCCGATCTCGAGCACCTTCATGCGCGGGCCGACGCGCAATGCCTCGGTCATGGCGGCCACGACCAGCGGCTGGCTGATGGTCTGGCCGAAGGCGATGGGCAGCGCGGTATTGTCCCAGGCACGCTCGGCGAAGGTCGGCGACACGAAGCGCTCGCGGTCGACCGCGGCGATGGCGCCCAGGACCTTCTCGTCAGCGATGCCCGAACCGCGCAGCTCGGCCAGCAGGCGTTGCAGGGCCGGGACGTTCACGGCCGCCCCGCCTTACTCGCTCTCGACGGGAGCCGTCTCGAACTGGGCGCCGAGCTTGCGGCGCATGCCCTCATGCGTGAGGTCCAGATGC
>DATHNU010000149.1:0-4230 GCA_035485695.1 Reyranella sp.
CCAGTACCAGATGTTCATCTCGCCCGATACGGTGAGCGGCATCGGCGTGTCGCTGCAGATGGTGTTCGCCGCCGTGGTCGGCGGCCTCTATGTCGCGCTCGGCCCCACGGTGGGCGCCATCATCACCATCCTTCTGGCCGAGTTCCTGCGCATCGGCTTCGGCACCAAGGCCGTGGGCTGGGACAATCTGATCTACGGCGTGCTGCTGGTGCTGTTCATCATCTTCCTGCCCAAGGGCATTTTAGGCAGCGTGCTCGACGCGATCAGGAACTGGCGCCGGCCCGCTGCAGCGCCGCAATCCCGAGCGGCGCCGCTCGGCCGCGCACCGTAAGGGTCGGCAGGGGCTTGGCGGTAATGCCGGATGGCAAGGCCGCGCGCGCCAGCAGGTCGGCCGAGACCAGCATGTCATGGCCGAGCGTCTTGGCGGCGTCGAGAAGGCGCGCGGTCACGTTCAGCGTATCGCCGACATAGGCGATCTCGCGGCGCACATCGCCGATTTCGCCGGCGACGATCTCGCCGCAATGCAGCGCGGCGCGGAACTCGGGCAGCACGCCGAAGCGCCCGTGGTACTGCTCGCTGTTGGCGGCGATCCTGTCGCGGGCGACGAACGGGCAGGCCAGGCAGTCGCCGTCGGCCAGGGCTCTTTCGCCCAGCCAAGTCAGGATTGCCTCGTCGCCCACGTACTTGTGGATCTCTGCCTCGCACTCGAGCGCCGCGTCGGCCACGTTGCGGAAGAATTCGTTCAGCAGCTCATGGAAGAGGATCGGCCCCAGCCGCTCGGCGAGCCCCGTCGAATCCTTCATGTCGATCAGCAGGAACGCCCGCTGTTCGCGCTTGGGCTGGACATAGCGGCCGGTCAACAAGTTCTTGAGCGTACCGAATCCCAGAAGACCGCCCATCTCGAAAGCCAGATTGCCAATCACCGACATGGCGACAGAGAAGGCCAACGAGGCCTCGAAGGTAGAACCAAGGGTGAAGCTGTTTGGCATGAAAGGCATGAACAGCAGGCGCACCAGCAACAGCCCGCCGACGATCACTGCGAAGTAGAACAGCACCTTGATGGCGAAGAAGAGCATGAGCGGCAGGCGCCGCAGGCGGCGCAGGGCGCCTTGGCGTGCAGAGCGCGTTTCGAAGAGGACGATCGGGGTGGCGATGATGGTTGATGTAACGATGCCGAACAGCGCCGAAACCCACGGACTCGCGCCCATCGGAGCCGACATCAGACCGAAGAATGCGCTAACGATGCCGCTTGCCAGGTTTATCCATAGAAGGATTCGCCAGTCTCGACGGTCGCGGCGCGTGGGGCTCATGCGGCGTGCCGGCCCAAGGCTCGCTGGAACGTCGCGTGGTCGACGTTGCCGCCCGAGCAGACCACGGCCACGGTGCGGCCCTTCACCGGCAGCTTGCCGGTCAACGCCGCCGCCAGCGCCACTGCGCCGCCCGGTTCGACCACGAGCTTGAACTCGCGAAAGGCCGTCTCCATGGCGTCGAGTACTTCCTCGTCGGTGACGACGAGGCCCGGTCCCAGGAGTTTTAGGGCGAGCGGAAAGGTGACGTCGCCTGGCGTGGGCGCCAGCAGCGCGTCGCAGATCGAGCCCGAGAGCTTGTCGTTCTTCTGCTTGGTTCCTGTGGCGAGTGAGCGCGCGAGATCGTCGAAGCCCGCGGGCTCGCCGGCATGGACGCTGGTCGCCGGGCTCAGCCCCTTCACCGCGAGCGCGATGCCGGTCGACAGGCCGCCGCCCGAGCAGGGTGCGGCGACGGCGTCGAGCGTGACGCCTGCCTCCTTGGCCTGTTCGACGATCTCCAGCCCCGCCGTGCCCTGGCCGGTCAGGATCCAGGGATGATCGTAGGGCGGCACGACCGTGGCGCCGGTCTTTTTGGCGATGCCGAGGCCGATCTCCTCGCGGCTGTCCTTGACTCGGTCGTAGAGCACGATTTCGGCGCCAGAGGCGCGCGTGTTGGCGACTTTTAGCGCAGGCGCGTCGGCCGGCATCACGATGGTGGCCTTCATGTCCATCAGCCGCGCCGCCTCGGCCAGCCCTTGCGCATGGTTGCCCGACGACCAGCCGACCGCGCCCTTCTTGCGGTCGGCCTCGCTCATCTGGCTAAGGAAATTGTAGGCGCCGCGCAGCTTGAACGACCCGGTGCGCTGCAGGCACTCGGCCTTGATGAACAGGCGTCCACCCAGCAGGGCATTGATCCTCGCATTTTCCAGCAACGGCGTGCGCAGCGTGATGCCGTCGAGGCGGCGGGCGGCGGCTTGGACATCGACAAAAGTCGGCGACGAGGACATCAGGAAACACCAAGCAAAGCAGGGAGATGCGAGAGATTGCGGATCTGGCCAGCAAGCGTGCCGGGCAAGTTGTCGTCGGGCGCATCGGCACGATTCACCCACACGGTTGAAAAGCCGAAATACGCGGCGCCATGAGCATCCCAGCAGTTGGACGACAGGAAGCAGACCTTGTCCGGCTTCACGACGCAGCGTGCCTCGACCAGGCGATACACTTTCGGGTCGGGCTTGAAGACCTGCGCGGCATCGACGCTCAGCACCGCCTCGAAGCGATCGGCAAGCTTCGACGCCGCGACCATGGGATCGAGCATCTCGGGATTGCCGTTGGACAGGATGGCGAGTCGCACGCCGGCGCGCTTCAACCTGTCGAGCATTGCCGGGACTTCGGGAAAGGGATCGAGCGCCAGGTAGGCGCTCAGTAGCTTCTCTCGTACGCCGGAATCCTTGATGCCGTGGACGGCCAGGCAATGGTCGAGCGCCTCGCCCGTCACCTGCCAGAACTTGGCGTAGGCCCCCACGCTGTTGCGCAGCCAGGTGTACTGGATCTGCTTGGACCGCCACAGTTCGGACAGCGCGTCGGCCTTGGGCCCGACGGCGGCGCGGTGGCGGGCGACCGCGGAATTGAAGTCGAACAACGTGCCGTAGGCGTCGAACACGCAGATCTCGGTGCCGGCAAGGGCTCCGCTCATGAATTGCTCCAACCAGCCGATGACCGTAGGCTAACAAGCATGTTCGTCACCATCGTTCAAATCCCGATGACCAAACGCCCGCGCAACGCCGCCGTCGAGGCGGCGCGCAAATCGGCGCCAACCTACGCGGCGCTGGGCGCCAAGGGCCTCGTGCGGAAATATTACCTCAACGGCGAGGTCGGCGGCGGCGGGGTCTATCTCTGGCAATCGGAGGCGGCGGCCCGCGCCTGGTACACGCCGGAATGGGAAAAGCGCATGGAAGCCGCGTTCGGCGCCAAGCCGACGGTGACCTATTATGACAATCATGTCGTGGTCGACAACGAAGCGGGCAACGTTCGCATCGAAGATTCATAATCTTCCGGACCGCGAGCCTCCTCAGGGCGAGTTTTACTTCGCCCGAATCGCTCATGAGCGAGCGAGACGCTCGCGGTCCGGAAGAACCTGAAAACGGGAGGATATATGCAAAAGCGCAGGTTGGGCCGCACCGGCCTCGAAGTTTCGGTTCTCGGTTACGGCGCCGGCGCCGTCGGCGGATTGTTCACCAAGGGCACGCCCGCCGACCAGGAGCGCGCCGCGGCGCGCGCCATCGAGGCCGGCATCAACTACTTCGACACGGCGGCGCTCTACGGCAACGGCGAGTCCGAACGCAATCTCGGCCGCGTGCTGAAGGCGCTCAGGGCCGACGTCGTGGTCGGCACGAAGGTGCGGCTGTCGGCCGAGCACCGCGCCGACGTCGGCAAGGCGATCGCGCAGGGCATGGACGACAGCCTGAAGCGCATGGGCCGTGACCATGTCGACCTGTTTCAGTTGCACAATCCGCTGGTCGCCAAGGACGGCGGCGACCACCTCGCCATCGACATCGCCCTCGCCGAGGTGGCGCCGGCGCTGGAGAAACTGAAAAAGGCCGGCAAGACGCGCTTCATCGGCTTCAGTGGCGTGGGCGAGACGGCAGCGCTGCACCGTGCGATCGATTCCAAGCTCTTCGACACGATCCAGGTCGTCTACAACGCGCTCAATCCCAGCGCCGGCGGTGCGCTGTCCAAAGGTGCGCCCGGGCAGGATTACGGCCGGCTGTTCGACCGGGTGAAAGCCGCCGACATGGGCACGATCATCATCCGCGCACTGGCCGGCGGCGCGCTCTCCGGCACCACCGAGCGCCATCCTCTGGCCATGCAGGCGGTCGATCCCATCGGCTCGGCGCCCGATTTCAGCGGCGACGTCGCGCGGGCGAAGGCACTGGAGCCGCTGGTG
>DATHNU010000150.1:0-4059 GCA_035485695.1 Reyranella sp.
AACGATTCCTCTCGCGCGCAAAGCCCGCCTTCGAGGAGCTGGTCGCCGCCAGCGCGGTCGCGCATGACCTCGGACAGCGGCCGGCCGGACTGCTGCGCCTGTCGATGCCGCACGCCATGGTGCCGATCCTGCTTGAGCGGCTGATCGCGTCCTTCTGCCAGGCCTATCCCGAGGTCGAGGTGGAGATCGCCGCCAGCAAGGAGCTGATCGACCTCGCGGCCGAAGGGTTCGACGCCGGCGTCCGGCCGGGTCAGTTCATCGCCAACGACATGGTCGCCGTCCGGTTGACGCCGCCGTTCCCGCTCGTGGTCGTCGGCAGCCCCGAGTATCTACGCCGCAGGAAACGGCCGGAGCGCCTCGACGATCTGCGCCGGCATGCCTGCCTGCGCATGCGCCGCTCGGACGGGTCGATCGCGCCGTGGTCCTTCGTCGACGGCAACAAGGCCGTCGAGGCCATCGTCGCGGGGCCGCTGATCGCCAGTGACCTTCCCACCTTGCTGGGCGCCGCCATCGAAGGCATGGGTCTGGCGCAAGCGCCGGCGCCGATCGCTGCCGAAGCGACAAAGGCGGGAAAGCTCATCCACGTCCTGAAGCCGTTCGCGCCCACCGCGCCGGGTGTATTTCTCTACTATCCCAGCCGCCATCAGATGACGCCGAAGCTGCGCGCCTTTATCGATCACGTGAAGAGCCGCCCGGGCACTGACAACAAAACCTGAATTCGCATTGGTAAGGCGAACACGCGGCGCGAACTTGCCCTGACGTGGGGCAGCCCTGACGGGCTTGCACGGGGCGCAAACGGCGTGTCGCATCGGCGTCGATGGGCCGATGCCCGCCGGTCCCGGCAGGACCTTTGACCGACCCCGGAAACCCTTGGACGAGTTTTGTCCGAAAGAGGACAAATCTTGGCAACGAATGGCCTGCCCCTGTCGTTGGGCCAGGGAGCGCCTGAGAGAACCGCCTGCCACGCGCCCGCCGTTGGGTCGGGGAGCGCTTCTTAACCGCTGTCTTCGCGGCCTCCGTGCCGCAGTCTGGACGACAATGTCCACGCCCGATCCCGTCATTCTAGTGGTGGAGGACGAAGATCTCCTCCGGCAGGCGGCTGTCGCCCTTGTGGAGGACGCCGGATTCGAGGCGGTTGCCGCCGCCTCGGCCGACGAGGCGCTGGCCATCCTCGAGGCACGGACCGATGTGCGGCTGGTGTTCACCGACATCCAGTTACCGGGGTCGATGGATGGGCTCAAACTCGCACATGCGGTTCGCAATCGCTGGCCCCCCGTCGAGCTGATCCTGACCTCCGGCCGTCGCCATATCGGGCCGGACGATCTGCCGGAACGCGGACGCTTCTTTGCCAAGCCGTATGACTTCACCGCGTTGTCGCAGGCTTTCCAGGAAATGGCCGCGAACGACAGGCGCTGAGGGCGACTTTTCAAGCCGCGACGTCTGCCTTGCGCCGCATCCCTCAGGGGCGCCGGGACGGTGTCGCCCCTCGCCTGCCGCTTCCAAGATGACGCAACGACGAGACTTCCTCGGCGACGATCTGCTTCTGCCGCAGTATTCGGCTGACCAGCAAAGCCAGTCCGATCAGGGATCCGAGCGCTGAGGCGACGGCGAGTTTCAGATTCACGGGCAGATCTCCAGTCCACAATCCAGACGCACAACGACCGGCGTGCCGCAGCGTTGCGCCGGGCATGGCGTCCGACTGAAGCGGCAGCCGCCATCCTGCTCGTCTCGCGGCTCTCGCTTGGCGTTTGAGGCCAAGTAGAAACGCGTCGCCGTCTCCTCGGTTCGGAGGACGCGCATTTCGTGCACGGCCGATATCGCTCGTCATGCATTCCGGGGTGGCGCGACAGCGCTGCACCGGAGAGCTGGCAGCGAATGACCGGCGGCAGCGCCCAAACGAAATTCACGCAAGCGACGCAACGGAGATTGGCAATCATGCTCAAAAGGATTGAGCGCTCTCGGGACCAGATCGCAGGTCCAACCGCGGACTTTCACAGCAAAGTGCGGACAGGGAGCAAAGACAGATCAACAACGGCCGCCATCGCGGTGATCTGTGCGTTTGCCGCGATGGGCATGCTGGCCACCAATATCTTTCTGCCCTCGCTCACGGTCATGGCGGCCGATCTGCACGTCTCAAGTGCTGCCATCACGTCGCCGATCTCGGTTTTTCTCGCGATCTTCGCCGTCGGACAATTGATCGTCGGACCGTTGTCGGACCGATTCGGCCGGCAAATACCGGTTCTGGTCGGGCTTTGCCTCTTCGTGCTCGGCACGGTCTGGTGCGCGTTCGCCGGCGATCTTGCAGGCCTGCTGGTCGGCCGGGCGATACAGGCATGCGGCGCCTGCGCCGCCACCGTCCTTTCGCGGGCGATTGCACGGGATCTGTTCGATGGCCAGGCGCTGGCCAAGATCATGGCAGCGATAACGATCGCAACCGCCGCCGCGCCGGGCCTTTCCCCATTGGTCGGCAGCGCGCTCGATCATTTCCTGGGCTGGCGATCGGAATTCGTCTTCGTGGCGATGTTCGCAAGCTGCGCCCTGCTGGCGTATGCCATGTTCATCGGTGAAACCAATGAGTCCGCCAACGGGTCCGTGAATCCACGCACGGTCGGCGCTTCCTATCTTGGCCTGCTGCGGGATGCGCGGTTCGTCGTGCCGGCCAGGACGTCGAGCTTCCTGATGGCCGGCCTGTTCGCCGTTTTCTCGGCGGCGCCGCGCGTGTTCCTCGAGCATTTTGGCTTCTCGCCGGTCGAGCTCGGTCTGGTGTTCGCCGCCGTCGTCGTGCTGGTGTTCGGGGCCAGCCTACTGGGGCCAGGCCTGTCGGCACGGCTCGGCTTCTATCGCGCAACGCTGGTCGGCCTGGGATTTACAGTCATCGGAGCCGTCGCGCTTCTGCTCGCCGTGCTGGTCGCCCGGAACGCGTTCCTGCCGTTCGTGGTCGGCGCCGCGATCTTCTTGTCCGGCCTGGGCATCGCCAGCCCGCTGTCGAGCGCGGCAGCCTTGTCGCCCTTCGGAGACAAAGCCGGAGCAGCGGCAGCTCTGTTCGGCTTCGCGCAAATGGCAGGGGCGGCCTGTGGCGCCTTGCTCGCCGCGGTCCTGTCGAGCGATCCGGCGCTCGGGCTTGCGATGGTGCTCGCCCTGGCATCGCCGCTGGCGATGATCCTGCATGGTCGGGAGGGGCGACTTGCCGTGGCAAGTGCGTGAGCTTCGGCGAGGAGCGGCAAAAGAGTGATCGGATGAGTGGCAGATTTGTCTTGGTCTACGGTGCCGTGATTTGCCTGCTTGTGTGCTGGCGCCTGCAGGCCTGCTCGCCGGCACCATCGGATTCGTCTTTGCTGTTAGCGTGTTGGACTCAAACGCTATCGGCGGAGCCTCGCCCTGGCGAAGCGTGCTGCTGTCAGTCCTCGTCTCGCTGAGGGGCTTCGCGGCCCCCCTTGTCCCTCTGGCTCCTGTCCATATCCCGCCACTACCGGCAAGTCTCGGCAATGGCCGACGGGGCCTCCTCCGATTGCAGGATGCGCCGCTATGCCAGTTATAGTAACGGTCCGACTCCCCTGGATGCCCCTTAGGCAGGCTTGATCGACTTGCCTCGAGCGGACGCACCAGATTCATCAGGACTGACCGATTTGCGGCTGCGGTGCGCCCGAGGGACCTTCCGAATGAATGCAGCGTCACGTCCAAGACCGGTCCCGCTTGTTGCGCCGGCACGCAGCCCCGACGACCGGCAGCGACTGAGCGATCTGATCGGCGTCATCTACGATGCCGCCATCGACCCTTCTCTTTGGGAGGGCGCCATCGAAAGGGCGGCGTATTTCATCGGCGGTAGCGGGGCCGCGCTCATCAACAAGGATGTCGGCGCCCGCAACGCCGTCAGTCAGCATGAGTTCGGATTCCAGCGGCTGCCGGTCGCCCTGTTCGAGCCGATCTATCCCGCCGCAGAGCCGCACTTTCTCGGCGACATCGAGCAGCCGATTGCGACCACCGACCTGATGCCTGTTGGAGAGCTCCGCCGGACCGAACTGTATCGGCAATGGGCACAGCCCCAGGGCATCGTCGATT